>JBBRSV010000024.1:0-44140 GCA_038245055.1 Chitinophagales bacterium
GGCTTTATTTGTTTTTGTTTGAATAAAATTCAGAATTTTCCTGAATATTTCACTGCTGAAATAAGGTGAATCCGGGTTGGCCACAAAAAAGCATTTAAGGATGTCATTCTTTAAAATCATTTTTTCAAAACCCAGGTCAACGGCAATTTTCCTGCAACGCACGGTTGTAAAAAGATCTTCCACCTGCGGCGGAACAGCGCCAAACCGGTCAATCAATTCTTTGTGAAAATCCTGGAGATCTTTTTCATTTTGGCAATTATCAAGACGGGAATACAGGCTTAGCCTTTCTGTAATACTTTCTACATATTCATCAGGAATCAGTATTTCCAAATCAGTATCAATGGTGCAATCGGAAACAAAATCATCCTGCTTTTGAATTTCTTCTTTAAACAATTCTTTAAATTCTTTTCTCTTTAGTTCCCTGATCGCCTCATCCAAAATTTTCTGGTACATTTCGAAACCGATTTCTGCAATAAAACCACTCTGTTCTCCACCAAGCAAGTTGCCTGCTCCGCGAATATCAAGGTCACGCATCGCAATTTGAAAGCCGCTTCCAAGGTCACTGTATTGCTCCAGGGTGGTTAATCGCTTCCTGCTGTCAGCGGGTAAAGTGCTCATCGGTGGAGCTAATAAATAACAAAAAGCCTTTTTATTACTTCTGCCAACCCTTCCACGTAACTGGTGAAGGTCGCTGAGTCCAAATTGATGCGCATTATTAACAATAATGGTGTTCACATTAGGGATATCAACGCCGCTTTCGATAATATTGGTGCATACCAGTACGTCGTATTTGCGGTCCATAAAATCCAGGATAGTTTCTTCAAGCCTGTCGCCTTCCATTTGCCCGTGGGCATAAGCGATGCTTAAGTCCGGGCAAAGGCCTTGCAATAATCCTCGCATTTCGCCCAGGCCATGCACGCGGTTATGAATAAAGAAAACCTGGCCTCCTCTTTCGGTTTCATAATAAATGGCATCGCGAATAAAATCCTGGTTGAAAACGTGCACTTCGGTTTGGATCGGCTGCCGGTTCGGAGGAGGCGTATTGATGATGCTTAGGTCCCTCGCGCCCATTAAGCTAAATTGCAATGTTCTTGGGATAGGCGTAGCCGTTAGGGTAAGGGAATCAACTGTTGTTCTTATTAATTTTAATTTTTCTTTTGCTGATACGCCAAACTTTTGCTCTTCATCAATTACCATTAAACCGAGGTCCTTGAATTTTACATCTTTGCCAAGTAAAGCATGAGTTCCTATGATGATATCAATTTTTCCTTCTTGTAATTTTTGAAAAGTCTCTTTCTTTTCTTTACTAGTTTTAAAACGGTTTATATAATCAACCGTTACCGGAAAGTCTTTTAATCTTTCACTAAAAGTTTTAAAATGCTGGTAAGCGAGAATAGTTGTAGGAACCAGTACTGCTGCCTGTTTGCCGTCAAGGCAGGTTTTAAAAGCGGCTCTTATTGCAACTTCAGTTTTGCCAAATCCAACATCTCCACAAACGAGCCTGTCCATGGGAGACGCTTTTTCCATATCGTTCTTTACATCAGTTACAGCTTTGTTTTGATCAGGAGTATCTTCATAAATAAAGGAAGCCTCTAACTCCGTTTGCATGTAATTATCAGGTGAATGCGAAAATCCCTTTAAGCTTTTTCTTTTTGCATATAATTTTATTAGATCTGTGGCAATATCCTTTACCTGCTTCTTTGTTTTATCTTTTAATTTATTCCAAACGTCGCTGCCTAACTTATTCATTTTAGGAACAGTTCCTTCTTTTCCACTGTACTTGCTTATTTTATGAAGCGATGAAATATTTACATATAAAAGATCTTTGTCTTTGTAAACTATCCTTACGGATTCCTGTAACCTTCCATTTGCTTCAATTTTTTCAAGTCCGCTATATACGCCCACACCGTGATCAATGTGGGTGACATAATCGCCCGGTTGAAGCTCGCGGAGGGTTTTTAAAGTGAGCGCTTTATTTTTACTGAAAGCCTGCCTGACCCTATATTTATGGTAACGTTGAAAAATTTCATGATCGGTATAACAAACAATTTTCAGGTCATTATCAATATAACCCTCATGGATAGACGTAGGAATTGGAGTGAAATTTATTTCCGCATTCAGATCACTGAAAATGGTGTGTAATCGTTCTAATTGCTTAGGATTATCAGCGAAAATAAAAAGCGCATATTTTTTTAATTCAAAATTTTTAAGGTTATCTATTAACAGATTGAACTGCCGGTTAAACGCAGGCTGAGGTGTAGTATGAAAATTAATTTCGGCAGTTTCAACACCAACTTTTGGACTTAATTTCGTAAAATAAGTTTTCGTTCCGAACTCAACAATATGCCGCTGTTTTACTTGCTCTTCTAAAACGGACGCATTAACAAAGTCATTTACGGTCACTTCATTTTTCTGATTCAATTCATCCTCTTCAAAATCAGAAGTACTTACTGATGACAATTTTTTGTTGCCAATTGCCACTTCCACATCTTCCCGTTGTTGTTCAATTATTTCTTTAATAAATTCCCAATCTTCAGTCCATACCACTGTATTTTCCGGAAGAAAATTCAACAGGGAAACCTTTTCTTTACTACTAAATTGCGTTTCTACATTGGGAATAATATTTACCTGCAAAAGTTTGCGTTCACTTAACTGTGTTTCCGGGTCAAAAATTCGGATGCTGTCAATATCGTTGTCGAATAATTCAATGCGATATGGCTTTTCATTACCATAAGAATATATATCCAGTATTCCGCCACGAACCGCAAACTGGCCGGGTTCATAAACAAAATCACTTCTGCTAAAACCATGTTCAACGAACCTGTAAAGCAATGCATCTACATTTATAGTTTCGCCTTGTTTGAAAGAAATAATATTTTCAGAAAGTGTTTTTGATAAGACAACTTTTTCAAAAATAGCTTCAGGATACGTAACTAAAATTTTCCTGTTTCCGCCCATGCTTAATCTTGTGAGCGCTTCGGTTCTCAACATTACGTGGCTGCTGTTTAGCAGGGTGTAATTATTTTTATTTTTATACGATGAAGGGAAATAAAAAACATCAAGCGCTTTGGTGATATTTTCAATCGTGTTGTGAAAATAAGCGGCCTCTTCGGCATCTCTTAAAATTACAAGATGATTTAATTGAACTGAAAGCGAATGGTTAAAAATGGAAGAAACGACAAACTGGGAAGCGCTTCCAGAAAGCCCGGAAAGATGGATATGCTGCGGTTTAGACAAAACAATCTTCTCCGCAATTGAAAAAATGTGGGAATCTTTCTCATAAATATTCAACAACACATCAAGATTCATTCATCAGCTTTTGTAACCGCGGCAAAGTTAAGTTTATTTTCATTTCAGAAGCTGCGTAAGTGTTCCCTTTGTAAATGAATTTTTTATCAAAAATAATTGATCGCACGTTGAATTTCTATTTCAAACTAGTTTAAAGGATGTTATCATATTAACCTTATTTTTTCATTTTAAATATCATTCGTATTTTCCTAAAAATTAATTAAATGGCTTCACAACCCTGGCGCACGGGAACAGTTATTCGCATTGAAGATGAGACGTACAACACCAAGCGTTATTTTATTAAGGTAAATGAATTAGAAATATTTGATTATAAGCCGGGCCAATTTGTTACGCTCGACCTGCCAATTCATGAACAGAAAAATAGGAGATGGCGAAGTTATTCCATTGCAAGCTGGCCTGATGGTACCAATGTTTTCGAATTATTAATTGTTTTATTATCGGAAGGATCAGGCACACCTTATATTTTTAATGAGGTAAAAGTTGGCAGCGAACTTACTTTTCGAGGAGCCCAGGGCGTTTTTACTTTGCCCGAAAAAATCGAAACTGATCTTTTTTTAATCTGTACAGGAACCGGCGTTGCGCCTTTTAGGAGCATGGTTAATTATATTCAATTACATAATATTCCACATAAAAAATTATACCTTATTTTTGGCTGCCGAACTACAAAGGATTTATTATATTATGATGAAATGAAAGCTCTTGAAAACCGGCTGGATAATTTTAATTACATGCCTACACTTAGCCGCGAAGGCTGGGATGGACATACTGGGTATGTGCACAGCCTTTACGAAGAAATTTGCAAAACAAATAATAATGCATGTGAAAGTTTAGAAAGTTTGAAACCTGCATCTTTTTACTTGTGTGGATGGAAAGCCATGATTGATGATGCCCGGCAAAAAATTGTAGCATTAGGTTATGATAGAAAGGCGGTTCACCTGGAGGTGTATGGGTAATAAATATTAAAAAAAGAGTTATAAAATATTATCAAAAACATGAGAAGAAAAAATTCCAATCTTACGGCCATGGGTATTTCAGTTTTCTTGCTGATTAGCTCTTTTTATAATTTTACAAGGCTGAGCGGAACTGAATGCATACGGGCGATTCACGTTGTAAGTTTATTGATATGCGGAATGGCAATTGGCATTTTTCTAACTAATTTAGTTGCATTATTGCGAAACAAGCCTTAGCCGGGAGTCAAAAAAAATCAATATTTCTTTTAACGATTTCGGAGTAATTAAGAAATTTTTTCCAGAACAATTTTTCTTACATCTGTTAGCAAAATTCTTTCCTGCAACATGCTATCCCGGTAACGAATAGTTACAGTATTGTCTTCTTTGGTTTGATGATCAACCGTTACACAAAATGGAGTTCCAATTGCATCCATTCGCCTGTAACGCTTGCCGATAGCATCTTTTTCCTCATAAAATGTATAAAAAGCTTTTTTACATTCATTCATTAATCCTTTGGCGATTTCAGGAAGGCCATCTTTTTTGATTAACGGGAACACGGCTAATTTATAAGGTGCAATCTTTGGCGGAATTTTTAAAACAACACGGCTGTCTTCCGAACCATCATCTTTTTTCCAGGATTCGTTTGCGTAAGCAACGCTTATAACGGTTAGGAATAGACGATCTAAACCAACCGAAGTTTCTACCACGTATGGAATATAGTTTCCAATTGGCTTGCCATCTTCTTTAAGGTCGTTGTCGAAATACTGTAATTTCTTTTTACTTAACTCCTGGTGCTGCTTCAAATCAAAATCCGTCCTGGAGTGTATGCCCTCCAATTCTTTAAAACCAAAAGGAAATTCAAATTCAATATCAACAGCAGCATTTGCATAATGTGCTAATTTTATATGGTCATGAAAGCGCAATTTCTCTGCAGGAATACCGAGGCTTTCGTGCCATTTTAGCCTTTCTGCTTTCCAGTAATTGTACCATTCCATTTCAGTGCCCGGCTTTACGAAAAATTGCATTTCCATTTGTTCAAATTCCCGCATGCGAAAAATAAATTGCCTTGCAACAATTTCATTACGAAAAGCTTTGCCCGTTTGAGCTATACCGAAAGGAATTTTCATTCTCCCGGTTTTTTGTACGTTCAAAAAATTCACGAATATGCCTTGCGCAGTTTCAGGCCTCAGGTACACTTTATTATCTTCATCATTGGCGTTAACGGTAGATCCAAATTCTGTAGCGAACATCAGGTTGAACTGGCGAACATCAGTCCAGTTGCTGGTTCCACTCACTTCGCATTTTATTTTATTAGCTTCTATTAAATTTTTTAACCCGCTAAAATCATCAGCGGCTAACAATTCATCCATACTTTTAAGCAAGGCAAATTCTTCTTCTTTTCGTCCATCAAGGGCAAGCTTTTCTGCATGAGCTTCTATAAGGTGATCAACGCGATACCGCTTTTTACTTTCCTTATTATCAATCATTGGATCGCTGAAGTTGTCTATATGCCCGCTTGCTTTCCATGTAAGTGGATGCATGAAGATCGCGGCGTCTATACCAACGATGTTGTCATGAAGTTGCGTCATACCTTTCCACCAATAATCGCGAATATTCTTTTTTAATTGTGCTCCATTTTGACCGTAATCATACACGGCACTTAATCCATCATAAATTTCACTTGATGGAAAAATATAACCATACTCTTTGCAATGCGCAATTATCTCACTAAAATTGTTTAATTCATTTGCCATAGGTGCAAATATAATAAGAGTAAATTTTTATGGGTATGTAAAGAAAAGGTATAGAAATTTTATTAGCCGCAATTATAAAGATGGATTTGCTTGAAAGAGACTTTTTTTAAACTAAAAGTGAATGACTACTTCAATTTTTTGTTCTCTTTATGTCTCCTGGCATCTCTCAAATTTTTCTTTTCAAAATTTTTTTGCAACGCTTCGCCAAGGTCAACACCCGTTTGATTTGCGAGGCAAATTAATACCCAAAGTACATCAGCCATCTCATCGCTTAGCTTTGAATTTTTTTCCGTTTCCTTAAATGATTGTTCGCCATAAATGCGAACTAATAACCTCGAGAGTTCGCCAACTTCTTCCATTAATATTCCAAGGTTGGTAAGCTCGCTAAAATATTTTACGCCAACGGTTTTTATCCATTGATCAATTTTTGCCTGGGCTTCTTTAATTGTTATATCCATTTTTATTGCACGAATCTTAATTTAAAACACGAATTAGTTTCACGAATTACACGAATTAGAAAACAACTCTTTTTGATACACATGATCTTTCTCCAAAATTGGCAATAATTCCCAATTGCAAACCCGAAGCTTTTAGATAGTTAATTGTTTGCCTGACAAAATTATTTACAATAACAGACGTGGCTTTAACTTCAAGAATTATTGAATTATACACAATAAAGTCTGCAGAATAACTGTGAGGCAGAATTATAGATTTGTATTGAATCTTGAATTGTTGTTCTCTTAAATATTGAATTCCTTTTGATTTTAATTCGTATTCAATTGCATCTTTGTAAACGATCTCTCTAAATCCCATTCCCAGTTCTGAATGAACTTCAATACAAATGCCGATAATTTTATAAGATTCGTCTTTTAAGATTAATTCGGTCATTAAATAAACATAAAATAAATTCGTGTAATTCGTGAAACTAATTCGTGTTATTCTAAAAAACTACTACTTGTGCTTCGAATCGATAATAATAGTTACCGGCCCGTCATTTACCAATTCAACTTTCATATCGGCTCCAAACACACCGGTAAAAATTGGTTTTCCTAATTCGCTTGATAATTCGCTTAGAAATTTTTCGTAAATGGGAATGGCGGTAGCTGCTTTACTTGCTCTTATATATGAAGGCCTGTTGCCTTTTTTCACTGAAGCCTGCAAGGTAAACTGGCTTACCACCAAAATATCTCCTGAGATTTCTTTTACAGATAGATTGGGAATTTTATTACCGTCATCAAAAATGCGCAGATTGACTATTTTCTTACTTAACCATTCAAGGTCTTCATTTGTATCAGCATCTTCAATTCCAACCAATACCAGCAGTCCTTTTCCGGTCTCGCCGGTTACAACATTCTCAACCTTTACTGAAGCGCGGGAAACTCTTTGAATTACAATTCTCATTGCTTAAACTAATAAAATTTTAATTGAATCCTATTCTTTTTATGCCAAAAATAATAATAAAAATGTGCAAAGATTTTCAAAGCCAACGTGCGTATGGCTTATCAAAATTTACAGACTTCTTTTCCACACACTGTTGATATTTTAGAATATGATTTATGAATGAGAAAAAATATTTTCGTTCTCCCGCATTAGTAAAAGTAGATTATTAACCTAAAATATATTAGCCCAATGTCAAATAACAATCTGTCCGCAACAGGCATGCATTTTTCCCGTCAATTCACCAAGGATGGCATATCTCCATTTGATATGTTTGAGTATGATTACCGCACATCGGTTATAAAAAATACGACCGGCGAAATTGTATTTCAAATGAATAATGTTGAAGTTCCAAAACATTGGAGCCAGATTGCAACCGACATACTTGCGCAAAAATATTTTAGAAAAGCTGGTGTGCCGCAGGCAGATGGAACTACCGGAAGAGAAGGCTCCATAAAACAAGTAGCACACAGAATGGCGCATTGCTGGCGCGTATGGGGCGAGCGTAATAATTATTTTGGGTCGGCTGAGGATGCACAGGTTTTTTATGAAGAATTAGTGTATGGAATTTTAAACCAGTCCTGCGTTCCTAATTCACCGCAATGGTTTAATACAGGCCTTCATGAAGTGTATGGCATTACCGGCAAACCACAGGGGCATTATTATGTAGATGCAAAAGATGGCCAGTTAAAAAAATCAACGTCGGCATACGAGCGCCCACAACCACATGCTTGTTTTATATTAAGTGTTGATGATGATTTGGTTAATGAAGGCGGCATCATGGATCTGTGGGTTCGTGAAGCAAGGATATTTAAATATGGAAGCGGCGTTGGTACCAATTTTAGCAGCATACGTGGCGAAGGCGAAAAATTAAGCGGTGGGGGAACCTCCAGCGGTTTAATGAGTTTCTTAAAAATAGGAGACCGCGCTGCTGGTGCTATTAAAAGCGGTGGTACTACAAGGCGCGCAGCAAAAATGGTTTGTCTTGATTTAGATCATCCTGAAATTGAAACTTTTGTTAACTGGAAAGTACAGGAAGAAAAGAAAGTGGCTGCTCTTATTGATGCAGGTTATGCAAGTGATTACGAGGGAGAAGCCTACAAAACAGTGAGTGGCCAAAACAGTAATAATTCCGTTCGCATTCCCAATGAATTTTTTCATGCATTGGATGCTGATGGAGATTGGGAATTGAAAGCAAGAAGCGATGGACACACCATGAAAACTATCAAAGCAAAAAAATTATGGGATGACATCAATTATGCGGCATGGCGTTGTGCTGATCCCGGTACTCAATATAACACTACTATCAATGAATGGCACACCTGTCCTGAAGGTGGCTCAATAAGAGCGTCTAACCCTTGCAGTGAGTATATGTTTTTGGATAACACAGCCTGCAATCTCGCCTCTGTAAATCTTCGCCGCTTTTTTGATGAAAGCGATAATTCTTTTGATGTAAGCGGTTTTGAATATACAGTTAGGTTGTGGACTACAGTACTTGAAATTTCTGTTTTGATGGCACAATTTCCAAGTAAAGAAGTTGCCGAACTTAGTTATGATTATCGTACGCTTGGATTGGGATATGCAAACCTTGGCAGCATGCTTATGGTGAGTGGAATTGCCTATGACAGCGAAAACGCACGCGGTATTGCCGGAGCAATTACAGCTATTATGACCGGTATTGCCTATAAAACTTCGGCTGAACTTGCCGCACATTTAGGCACTTTTAGAAGATATGAAGAAAACAAAAGCCATATGCTTCGTGTAATGCGAAATCATCGTGCAGCGGCGTATGATGCAATGGGCGCTTATGAAGGAATAGAAATAAAACCCCAGGGTATTAACGCAAAATATTGCCCTGATTATCTATTAAAGGCAGCTACCAAAGCCTGGGATGATGCGGTGATGATGGGTGAAAAATATGGATATAGGAATGCACAAACCACGGTAATTGCGCCCACTGGTACTATCGGGTTAGTGATGGATTGTGATACAACCGGCGTAGAACCGGATTTTGCGCTGGTAAAGTTTAAAAAATTAAGCGGCGGCGGATATTTTAAAATCATTAACCAAAGTGTACCGCAAGCTTTAAGGAATTTAAAATATTCTGAAAGCGAAATAGAAGAGATTGTAAACTATGCCAAAGGCCATGCATCATTAAACGGAGCGCCACATATAAATCCCTTAAGCCTTGCACAAAAGGGATTTAACGGAACGGACATTCAAAAGTTGGAAGCAGCTATGGCAGCCGCATTTGAAATTGGTTTTGTTTTTAATGTATTTAACCTGGGTGAAGAATGCCTGAAGCGTTTGGGTTTTCAGCCTGAGGATTACAATAATTTTGAATGGAGCTTGCTTGAGGCACTTGGATTTTCTGAAGATCAAATTGAAGAGGCAAATATTTATATCTGCGGAACAATGACAGTGGAAGGAGCTCCGTATTTAAAAGATGAACATTTATCCGTATTTGATTGTGCTAACAAGTGCGGACATATTGGTAAAAGATACATTCACCATACAGGCCATATTCGTATGATGGCCGCTGCTCAACCATTTATTAGCGGTGCAATTTCCAAGACCATCAACCTTCCAAATGAAGGCACGCTGGAGGAAATTGCTGAAGCCTATAAATTAAGCTGGCAGTTAGGATTAAAAGCGTGTGCGCTTTACCGTGATGGTTCTAAATTATCGCAGCCATTGAGCAATAAAAGTGATAAGAAGAAAAAAGCAGAAACTGTTTTAGCGGAAGAAGAAGCACAAGAGCAACAAACAAACCTGGTTGATATGAGCCAGCTTACTGTTGAAGATTTATTGGAAGAAATGAACAAGCGCGTGCAAAGCAGTGCGGACACTGCCTTAAAGCGCCAACTGGCGATGATTGTTGAGCGCAGGGCACTACCTGCAAAACGAAGAGGATTTACGCAAAAAGCAAAAATAAACGGACAGGCATTATTTCTTAGAACAGGCGAATATAATGACGGCACTTTAGGAGAAATTTTTATTGACATGGCAAAGGAAGGTGCAACAATGCGTAGTATGTTGAACTGTTTTGCAATCTCTATATCTATTGGCTTACAATATGGTGTTCCTTTGGAAGAATTTGTAGAGAAGTTCGTGTTCACAAGATTTGAGCCATCCGGAATGGTGGATCATCCAAATATTAAAACAACAACATCAATTATTGATTTCATGTTCCGCTCACTTGCTTATGAATACTTAGGAAGAAATGATTTGGTTCATGTGTTGGATAAGCCGGAGGTTGAGAACCTTGGTAACAATGAATGGGACGAGAATACACCAACCATCGGTAACCGCAAACCCGAGTTAAGTGAAGTAAGAGTTATTGGCTCAACTAGCGGTAAGGCACAAGCGCTAAAACCTCACAGGACTGAGCATGCTAAAAAAGCTGCTAACAGTTTTGATGCAGTAAATGCTGCGGCTAAAAACATGCAGAGTGATGCGCCCCCTTGTAATACATGTGGTCATATTACTATACGTAGTGGCACCTGCTATAAATGTTTGAATTGTGGCAACAGCATGGGATGTAGCTAAAAATATTATTCGTAATGATGAAAACCACCTTAGCGGGTGGTTTTTTTATTTATTAAACAAATAAAAAAATAGCGAAGTGATAATATTTACGGAAAATAAATAGATGCCCTTTACGTTATCAAATTGAAAATTTGATGTAAATATTTGGTATGTACACCACATCTGTATAATAAAATCATTTTCAATTTTTTTGTAAAATAAATTTATGAAGCAATATTTTCTTCTTTTCCTTTTTGCGAGTATTTCTTCGACGTTATATGCTCAAATCACTCCAGTATTAAATCTTCCGAAAGATGCCAAGGTACAAGGAAGCGTTGTTGATATGAGAACGAAACAACCAAAGAACAACGAGTTGGTAGTTTTTAGAAGCCAGAAAAACAATAATGAATACCAGGCGATAAGCGATTCGAACGGATCATTTTCCACAAGGCTTCCGGCAGGAGATAAGTACGATATCTTTATTATGGGTTTTAAAGATTCGAGTAGCTATAATGTTCTTGACATTCCTGCACTGGGCGCTAATTCCTTTTATAAAAATCCGTTCACAGTAAATCTTGAATTTGATCCTCCAAAAACTTTTGTTTTAAATGATGTTGAATTTGATTTTGGGAAATCTACTTTGAGGCCAGAATCGTACAATACACTTGATGACCTTGTAGATTATTTAAAAAGAAAACTGAATGAACGAATAGAAATTGGCGGCCATACGGATAATGTCGGCAGCGATGCCAGGAATCTTGTTCTGTCTCTTGAAAGGGCAAAATCTATCGTTGCATATCTTATAGCCAAAGGAATTGGAAATGAACGGCTCGTAGCAAAAGGTTACGGAGCAGAAGAGCCAATTGAAGAAAACACCACGGATCAGGGACGTCAGAACAACCGACGTACAGAAGTGAAAATCCTGGACCAGGAGCAAGCAAGTCAGTAATAAATTATTTTTTGAAAATGAGGCAGTCATCAATTTCCTTTCGCCATAAAATGTTTCTCTTTTCTTTCCAGCAAGAACTTCTTTTCAAAAAGGTAGATCGTACATTTGTCTTTTATGACATCATCTTACTTTACCTACAGCAAGCCAAAAGTTTTGCAGGCATTACGTTATCATTTTATTACCCGTAAGGAGATAAAAATTCTTATAATCCTTGTAAATGTTTTTGCCATTTTAGCTGCGGGTCTATATTTTTTTAAAAAAGTTTCTGCTTTCGCTTTTATTGGCAGTTCTTTTTTGTGGTTTAGCCTGATGATTTCGTTTTGGTTTGTGTTGCCAAATATTATTTATCGCAAATCTTCAACATTTAAAGACCGCTTAAAAGCAAGTTTTGAGCCCCAGCACATGTTTATTGAAAATGAGCGTGGCAGCAGAAGTTGGCCATGGACAGCCTTCAGTAGTATAATTGAAAGCCCGCATTTTTTCCATTTATATTTTGATAGCCGTTCATTTTTTCTTATTCCAAAAGATGCTTTTGATGCAGAGGAAATTCCTGGTGTAAGGAAGTTGCTGAAAGAAAAGATTAAGTCAAAAAACTGAATAAGTATTTTTTCCGAAAAAAGGAAAATGATATTTGATAAAGTTTCGGTCGATGAAAGATAAGATTATGTAATTATTTGAAACAGGAATTTAGGCCTTTATTAAAAATGAGTCAATTTTTTTTCCATTACAAAGTGAGCAATAGAAATCTCTAAAAATTCGTTGCCTGAAACTTTATAGCCAAGCTTCTCATAAAATCCAATAGCAGTTTTTCTTGCATGCATCACTATTTTTTTATAGCCTGCATCTCTTGCCACATTCTCCGCAAAATTCATCATAGCAGCTCCAATACCTTTGCCTTGTGAATTATTTTGAACAGCCATTTGGCGAAGCCTTAAACTATGCTTGTCTAATGTAGTAAGCAGGCAACAACCCAGCATTTTCTCCTCTTCAAATGCCCCGATAAGTATATCATTTTTCTCATCATCAACTTGGTTAGTTTCAAAAGATAAATGCAAAGGCTTACGCAAAATATCATAACGCAGGTCAGTCATTTGCTTATATTCCTTAGTGCCGTAATCGATGATTTTAATTGGCATAGATGCTATTTGGGAAATCGCGATAAATATACAAATATTATCTTTTCAAATTTTTACCTAACCTTAATATAATGATGAACGCAGCCTTGGTCATCAGCCAGCAATTTGTATGAAAAAGAATTAATCATTTCCGGAAAGGTAAATTGAGCAATATGATGAAGAATTTTAATTTATTTGGCCGCGTTTGACGACAATAAATTTCTCATATATACCAGCGCAAATAATGTATTTTTTGCATTGAATGGGCGGCCTTGAGTTATTATTTTTTTTTATCACAAAAAGTATATTTTTGTACCCGTATTAACTAAATTTTACAATCATGCAAGACATTGCAACAAGAGTTAAAAAAATTATTGTTGACAAATTAGGAGTTGATGAGGCAGAGGTAACACCCGAAGCTTCATTTACTAACGATTTAGGTGCCGACAGTTTAGACACCGTGGAACTAATCATGGAATTTGAAAAAGAATTTAATATTTCTATTCCAGATGAGCAGGCCGAAACCATTACTACGGTTGGGCAAGCCATAGCATACCTCGAAGAGCATGCTAAGTAATCACCTTATTTAACTTTGCAGGTAAGCTTATGGAATTAAAACGAGTTGTTGTAACAGGATTAGGAGCCATAACGCCTTTAGGTAAATCCGTTCCGGAATATTGGGATGGTTTAGTAAAAGGTGTTTCCGGCGCTGATACCATCCAGCAATTCGATAGCACAAAATTTAAAACCAGGTTTGCCTGCGAAGTTAAAGACTTTGAAACCGCCAACTATTTTGAAAGGAAAGAAGGACGTAAGCTTGACAGGTTCACGCAATTTGCTTTAATAGCAAGTGATGAAGCCGTAAAAGATGCGGGGATTAGTAAAGATAATGTTGACCCAGATAGGGTTGGAGTAATCTTTGCCAGCGGGATTGGAGGCATCACTACCTTCCAGGATGATGTGATGGAATTTGCCAGGGGCGACGGTACCCCACGTTTCAACCCTTTCTTTATTCCAAAAATGATATTGGATATTGGCGCCGGACAAATATCGATGCGTTATGGTTTTCGCGGGCCAAATTTTGCCGTTGTAAGCGCTTGCGCAAGCAGTACCAATGCTATTATTGATGCATATGATACCATTCGTTTAGGCAAGGCCGATATTATACTTGCTGGAGGAAGCGAAGCTGTAATTTGCGAAGCTGGTGTTGGTGGTTTTAATGCGATGAAAGCACTCAGCGAAAGAAATGACGATCCAAAAACTGCTTCACGCCCATTTGATAAAGACCGGGATGGTTTTGTAATGGGAGAAGCTGCGGGTGTTTTAGTACTCGAAGATCTGGAACATGCTATCGCCAGGGGCGCAAAAATTTATTGCGAAATTGCTGGAGGTGGCGCAACTGCTGATGCTTACCATATTACCGCACCACACCCGGACGGATTGGGAGCAAGAAATGTAATGCGTGTTGCTTTAAAAGATGCAGGAATGCTTCCTGAAGATATCGATTATATTAATGTACATGGAACGTCCACACCGCTTGGCGACATTGCAGAGACTAAAGCAATAATGAACGTTTTCGGCGAAAAAGCATATAATTTAAATATTAGCTCTACCAAATCTATGACCGGCCATTGCCTTGGCGCAGCCGGCGTGGTGGAAGCCCTGGCATGTATTCTTGCAGTCACAAAGGATATTATTCCTCCAACTATTAATCATTTCACAGACGATCCGGAATTAGATCCGAAACTTAATTTCACTTTTAATAAAGCCCAGGAAAAGACAGTAAATGCTGCGCTTAGCAATACTTTTGGGTTTGGCGGCCACAATGCTTCTGTCATTGTTAAGAAATATAAGTCATAATTATTTGGCCTAGAAAAACTTCACGAATCTCCCAATTATTTTTATTTAAGCTCAACTATTTTCTACCGAATCTTAAAAGTTGGTTGCAATTTAATTTTCTTTAACTTAGGAATAATTTATCTAAATTTCATTCGTGCATTTTTTCAGAAATATTTTTTCTACGAAAGCTGATCGCGATTTAAGAAGACAACTTCGCAATGTATTGGGGCTTGCTCCCGCAAACTTAGGTTTATATAAAACGGCTCTTAGCCATCGTTCCATTAGAGAAGGCGCTGATGAAAATAATGAACGCCTTGAATTCCTGGGCGATGCTGTTTTAAGCTCTCTTGTTGCTCACTACCTTTTTATGAGATATCCTTATAAAGACGAAGGTTTCTTAACAGAGATGCGCAGTAAAATGGTAAACAGAAATCAATTGAATGAGATTGCGCTTAAAATCGGATTGAAAAAAATCACGTTTTATAATCGTTACGATAACTCTTTAAAAATTTCTCAGATATTTGGGAATACGCTGGAAGCCGTTGTTGGAGCTGTTTATCTTGATAAAGGATACAATGTTACACAGGTGTGGGTAAACCAACATATTATAAGCCCGCATCTTTTTATGCAGGATCTTGAAAACCTTGATATCAATCAAAAAAATAAATTGTACGGATGGGCCAATAAAAACGGTAAAAATCTTGAGTTTGAAACACTTGAGGAAAAGGTTGAAAATGGAAGAAGATTGTTTACCATCGGCGCCAAAGTTGATGGAGTTGTAATTGCGGAAGCAAAGGCCTTCAATAAAAAAGATGCCAGCCAGGTAGCAGCACAAATTGCAGTAGAAAAATTAGGACTATTATGAAGTTTGGAATAATCGGAAGCGGAAGCTGGGGCACTGCAATTGCAAAAATATTAACCGATAATAAAAATTCAATTAATTGGTGGATTAGAAGTGAAGAAAATATTGGTTACTTTAAAAAGCGCCATCACAATCCCCACTATCTTAGTTCTGCTTATTTTGATACAGCCCTTTTGCAATTGGAATGTGATGTGTCCGAAGTAATTAAAAATTCTGATTGCATTATTATAGCTGTTCCCGCTGCCTATGCCTCAACCGCACTAAATGGATTACCAAAAAATATTTTTAAGAATAAAAAAGTTATATCCGCGGTAAAAGGAATTTTGCCCGAAAAAAATCTATTGCTAAATGAATACCTGAAAAATGAATTTGACCTTGAACTGGCAAATTATTTTACAGTGCTTGGGCCTTGTCACGCAGAAGAAGTTGCTGCTGAAAAATTATCTTATCTAACCTTCTCCGGAATTGATATTGCAACAACGCACATGATCGCTTCTCATTTTAAAAATGATTATATAAATACACTCTCCAATGATGATATTTACGGCGTTCAGTTTGCTGCGGTGTTAAAAAATATCTATGCAATCGGCGCAGGTATTGCGCACGGGCTGGAATACGGCGATAATTTTTTAAGCGTACTTATCGCTAACAGTGCTGACGAGATGGCGGGATTTTTAAGAAAGGCAGGCATACAAAATATAGAAGTTGGAAGCATCGAACATACGGTGTCGCCTACCCGAAAAGAAAGGCATACTACCAACTATGCTGCTTCTGTATATCTCGGTGATTTACTCGTTACTTGTTATTCGCTTTACAGCCGCAATCGTACATTCGGAAATATGATTGGCAAGGGCTACTCTGTTCAATCTGCGCAGCTTGAAATGAACATGGTAGCTGAAGGTTATAATGCAAGTAAATGCATGTATTTTATTAATAAAAGAATACTGGCCGAAATGCCCGTTGCTGAAACAATTTATAATATTTTGTGGGAGCATTTGTCGCCTGAAGAAGGCTTTAAGGAAATTGAAAAGAGTTTAGTGTGAAATA
Source organism: Chitinophagales bacterium (assembly GCA_038245055.1). Taxonomy (GTDB): domain Bacteria; phylum Bacteroidota; class Bacteroidia; order Chitinophagales; family Chitinophagaceae; genus Ginsengibacter. The sequence continues at coordinate 16,791 of JBBRSV010000024.1, forward strand.
TCTTGCGTAGCAAATAAATTTGCTGCGATACCATCTGCAAAAAGTTTTCCTTCATTGGTAAGAATGAGATTTTCACCTGCGTAAATTATCATTCCGTTATTAACGTATTTAATTACAGAATTCTCGATTCGGTTTCTTTCTTTTAAAGAAAAATTGCGTTTGATTGCTTGCAAGTCAAGACCTTCCGCTGTACGCAACGACGTCATAACATATTCATTTAACCGGTTGGTTTCGATAAGTATTTCTTGTTGGTGAAAAACACCAATAAGGGCGCAAGCATCTATGCTACTACAACTTGTTCGCTTTTCTGTAGCATCATTAGTAGTGCATCTTTTAGAAATCCTTTTAGGCTGAGATCTTCATCTAAGACGGTCCAATGAATACCACTGCCTCCGGCTATAATTTCAAATTTCTGCAAATTCATCTTACTGGCATTTTTTAAAGATTGATACCTTGAAACAGGTGTAATTAATATATGGTTTGTATTGAGAAATATCAGAATTTTATCTATCTCTTTATGTACTTCTACCTTTTGAATTTGAAGGCCCTCTTCAAAAATAATTCTTTCAATAGAATCATAATTATTTTGCAAAGTATTCATTCCATTTTTGTTTAAAGTTTTCGCAGTGCGCATCCGTTAAATTTAGAATTTGTTGTTGTTCTTTTTTATTAAAGCCATTGAAATAAACAATGCTAATTTCTGGCTCCAGCCAAAGTTTGCCAAATGCACTTCCTTTAGTGACATGAACATGTGCAGGTTCATTATTTTCATTACTATAAAAAAAGAACCGAAACCCATTAATCAATAATAATGTAGGCATGCGTTGCAATATAATAAAATAAAACAGCAAGAAACTAAGCCATCAAAATAATAATTCCCCCGTGCTAAAAATCAAGTAAAAACAAATCCGCCGCAATTCCATCAGCAAATAATTTTCCTTCATCCGTTAGTACGAAGTTTTCATTTTTATTAATCACTAATTTTCTCACTAAATAATGTACTGCTGAAGATTCAATCCTGTTTCTTTCTTTCAAAGAAAACTCTTTCTCAATAAATTTCAAATCCAATCCTTCAAGAGTACGCAATGAGGTCATAATATATTCATTAAGTTTTTGCGAACGATTAAGCTTTTCTTCTTCAAATGGAATAATGTTATTTTTTATAGATTGAATATAAACAGCATTATTAGCGACATTCCATCTCCTGTTTTTTCCATCATAAGAATGTGCTGATGGTCCAATACCGATATAGTTTTTTCCTTGCCAATAACTGCTGTTATGCCTGCTCCTAAATCCCGGCTTTGCGAAATTTGAAATTTCATAATGCTCATATCCTGCTTTTTTCATCCATTTCATCAGTAATAAAAATTGCCTTGCCTGGTCATCGGTATTTACATCGGCTTTCTTTTTTAATGCAATCATTTTTTGCAAAGCTGTTTTTGGCTCAACGGTCAAAGCGTAGCAGGCAATATGTGGTGCGTCCATTTTTATAACCTCATCAACATTTTTTTTCCATTCGTCATCAGTAAGTGCCGGCGTGCCATAAATAAGATCAACAGAAAAATTAGTAAATCCTGCTTTCTTCGCCAAAACTATACATTCTAAAGCCTGGGGTTTATTGTGAGCCCTGTTCATCCATTGAAGGTCTTCTTCCTTAAAAGATTGAATGCCGATGCTTAAGCGATTTATACCGGCCTCTTTCCAGCCTGCTAACTTTTCAAAAGTAATATCATCAGGATTTGCTTCGATCGTGATTTCGGCCTCAGCATTTATACTATAATTATTTTTTATGATTGATAAAATATTTTTCAAATCAACGACGCTAAGCAGACTTGGCGTGCCGCCACCGAAATAAATTGTTTCAATAATTTCTTTATCGCTATTTACGTTTAATAAAGAAGATGATGCCATTTTGATTTCTTTTATCATTGCAGAAATCATATCATCTTTTAAATCTAATGATGTGGAGAAATGAAAATTGCAATAATAACAAGCCTGTTTACAAAAAGGAATATGAATATAAATACCTGCCAATTTTTTTATAAGTTAGATACCTGTTTTATGCGCCAGGACGGGTTTTCAATATTTCATTTTAGATTTGAATGATTAAAATGAAATTAAATTCAATCAAATATTTTTCCAGGGTTTTATTTTGCTGCATCACGTTGTACTTTTTATTTATACCTAACAGTTTTTGTCAGAAAAAATATAGTATAAATTACCAGTTCGTCGGCAAAGATACTTCCTTCAAAATTGAGCAACTTGCATTAAAGGCAACTTTTGAGGGAAAACAATTTGCGGAAGCTTACATTATTACTTTGCCCGCAACGCTCATGTCTAAAGGCTTTCCGGGAGCATCGGTAGATTCTGTAACGTTCGATTCAACATTTGCAAAGGTAGATTTGTATTTGGGCGAACGATATAAATGGCTGGAAATAAATACAAGTAATATTGATGAAAAAATTCTGGAATCTTCTGGCTGGGACGCAAAACAATTCAATAATAAAATTATGGACGCTGACCGCTTGCAAATGCAGGAGGAAAGAATATTAAGTTATTATGAAGACAATGGCTATCCTTTCGCATCGGTGTCGCTCGATAGTGTAGATATTAAAAGCAACAAAATTAAAGGTGACCTGGTTATAAATAAAGGGCCGCTTTACCACATAGATAGCATAAGAATTTTTGGAAAAATAAAAATCAAAAATTTATTTCTTCAGCATTACCTCGACATTAGCAATGGCAGTATTTATAGCAGTCAAAAATTAAGACAGGTAAGTACGAAATTGAAGCAACTAACCTACCTGCAGGAGCAGCAACCGTGGGACATAACGATGTTGGGTAGTGGCGCCGTGCTCAATTTATATTTGCAACCAAAACGCAGTAGCGAGATAAATATTTTGGTAGGCCTTTTGCCCACAAACACCATCACCGGAAAAACACAGCTAACGGGCGATGTGCATTTGAATCTTAAAAATTCCCTCGGGCAGGGAGAAGCAATATTGGTTAACTGGCAGCAGCTTCAGCCGCAATCACCCAGGTTAAATTTAGGTTACAACCATCCGTATATTTTTAATTCTTTATTTGGAATTGACTTTTCTTTCGATCTGCTAAAACGCGATTCTTCCTACTTGCAGCTAAATGGAATAATAGGCCTTCAATACATTTTGTCCTCAACACAATCAGGAAAGATATTTTATCAAAACGAGCGCAGCTACCTGCTTTCAGGGGGAATAGATACCAACAGCGTGTTAATCACCAAATTGTTACCTCCAAATATTGATGTGGGCTCCGGCAACGTAGGCATAAATTATAATTTTATAAATACCAACTACAGGCTCAACCCAATAAAAGGAAACGAAGTAGACATAACCGGAACGGCCGGTATAAAAAAGATTACGAAAAATAATGATATTATTAACTTGAAAGACCCTGCAAACCCAGCATTTAACTATAGCTCTTTGTACGATTCCGTAAAATTAAAATCTTATCGCCTCCGATTTGAAGCGGTGGCTGCGCATTATACCCCGCTCGGTAAAAGGAGCACTTTAAAAACGGCATTGCATGTAGGATGGTATCAAAGTCCGCAGATTTTTAGAAATGAATTGTTCCAAATTGGCGGATATAAGTTGCTGCGCGGCTTTGATGAGGAAAGTATTTACGCAAATCAGTATGAAGTTTTTACTTTGGAATACCGGTATCTTGTTGGTATCAATTCTTATTTCTTTGGCTTTTCAGATGCTGCCTTAACCCAAACAAAATTTAATGCAACAAAGTATTCAAACAATTTTATCAGCGGCGGAGTGGGAATGGAATTTGAAACCAAATTTGGTTTATTAAATCTTAGTTATGCAATTGGCAAACGGAACGATATAAAATTTGATATTCGCAATTCTTCAAAAATTCATTTTGGATATATCAACTATTTTTGAATTACAATAAATGAAAACAATCAAGTCTTCAGGCCTTCTTTTGTTAATGATTGTAGTTTGTAATTTCGGCTACTCACAGCAGCATTTAGATTCTTTACAAAATAGAATAAATGATTCATCTGCCGTTTTAAATTTGGATACTTCAAAAATAAAAAGTGATACCGTTGCTGCCATAATTCATCCCGTAATAAAATCATATAAATCTATTGTTGACTCTTTGTTATCGGTAAATCAATATATAAATGGAGAAGATACACCCGTCAACTTTATTTCAGAAAAGAGGAAATTTACGGGCAAGGAGTTTTTATTTTATACTTTGTGCGGCCTGGTGCTTATTCTTGGAATTTTTAAGATCGTTTATACCGGCTATTTTAATAATCTTTTCAGGGTTTTCTTCAATACATCAATCCGGCAAAATCAGCTTACCGATCAGCTTTTGCAGGCAAAACTTCCGTCCTTTATTCTTAACATTTTTTTTGCCCTAAGCGCGGGTTTTTATATCTGGGTTCTTTTTAATAATTATCATCCGCCAAGACTAATAAGTGATCAGCTATTACTTCCGTTTTGTATATTGGGAATAGGTATGTTGTATTTCATAAAATATTGTATTCTAAAATTTATTGGCTGGATGAGCGGAATGCAGCAAGCTGCCGACGATTATATTTTTGTAATTTTTCTCGTCAATAAAATTGCAGGGATCGTACTCCTGCCATTAATTATCCTTCTTGCATTTTCTTTGCCAGCACTCGTAAATTATATTACTACATTTTCCTTTTTAATGCTTGGGTTGTTTTTCTTATCAAGATACGTTAAGACATATGGCGTGTTAGAATATAAATTTCCGTTAGAACCTTTACACTTAATAATCTACATAACGGCAGTAGAAATAATACCACTTCTCATCCTTTACAAATTGGTTGTTGATTACGTAATTTAAATGCTGAATCACATATCACTATAAATAAGGCTATACTTAGCTATAATCCGTTTTTTGATCAAAAACCTGTAACTTTGTTTTAACCTGTACGATTAATATGGATATGAAAGCTGAATTACAAGAGCCTAAAACTTTGAGACAAATTGAAAATATTCTTATTACGCAGGCAAAGCCTGAAGGAGATAAATCTCCTTACTACGAAATGGCTAAAAAATACAATGTAAAACTTAACTTCCAGTCATTAATTAGAGTTGAAGGAATTCCTGCCAAAGAATTTAGAAAGCAAAAGATTGAAATTCCTGCATACTCAGCAGTTATTTTCACCAGCCGCAATGCTATTGATCATTTTTTCAGGACTTGCGAGGAATTAAAAATTACTATATCCCAACATACAAAATATTTCTGCGTAACTGAATCCGTGGCTCTCTATCTTCAAAAATTTATTTTATACCGTAAGCGTAAAGTTTTTTATGGCGCTGATGGAACGAATAAAAGCCTTTTTGATATGATCATTAAGCATAAGGAAAATGAACAATTTTTATATCCATGCTCCCAGTCTTTTGATAGTGAAATTACCAATTGGTTAATTGCTAACGATTGCGAGTACGCGATTCCTGTTTTATATGAAATCATTTCGAACGATGTAAAGGAAATTTTAAAGCAAAACCATTTTGATATCATCTGTTTCTTTACTCCGTTAGGCGTTAGGAGTTTTGTAGAAAATTGCCCGGCTTTCGTTCAAAATGGTACCATGATTGGTGCCTTCGGAGATAATACCCGCAAAGCGGTGGCATCTGCCGGCCTTCATCCTGATATTGTTGCACCTCAGCCCAAAATGCCCAGCATGGTTTCAGCCTTGGAGCATTTTCTTTCCGGTTTAAAAAAGAAATAAAACGCAATTTATATATTAAAATTTTTGGCAGCAGTTTGCTGCTTTTTTTATTAATATAATGGCAGTTGGCGTCTAACAAAATAAAAAGCCGCTTCCATAATTATTGATTTAATAATTATGGAAGCGGCAGAAAATATTTGGGAAATTATTTCTTTACAAGGCCGGCCACAAATTGAACAGTACGTACAAGCTGCGATACATAACTCATTTCATTATCATACCAGCTAACAGTCTTTACAAGTTGATCATCGCCAACCGTAATTACTTTAGTTTGAGTTGAATCAAATAAAGATCCGAAACGAATACCTATTACATCAGTGCTCACTATTTCGTCAACGTTATAACCAAAGCTCTCATTGGCTGCAGCTTTCATAGCAGCATTCACTTCTTCGACGGATGTTTTTTTATTTAAAATTGTAGTAAGCTCTGTTAGCGAACCTGTAATAACAGGCACCCTTTGCGCGCCTCCATCCAATTTACCTTTTAACTCAGGCAACACAAGTCCGATTGCTTTTGCAGCACCTGTACTATTGGGTACAATGTTGGCAGCGGCAGCTCTTGCTCTTCTCAAATCACCTTTTGGATGTGGAGCGTCCAACGTATTTTGATCATTCGTGTATGCGTGAATGGTAGTCATAAAACCGGTTTTAATCCCGAAACTATCATTCAAAACTTTTGCCATTGGAGCAAGACAATTTGTAGTGCATGATGCACATGAAATTATTGTTTCGCTGCCATCAAGAATATCATGGTTTACATTAAAAACAATTGTTTTTAAATCACCCGTAGCCGGGGCAGATATAATAACTTTTTTAGCTCCGGCGGTAATATGCGCCTGTGCTTTGTCTTTATCTGTAAAAAAACCAGTGCTTTCAATCACCACATCTACATCATGTGATGCCCATGGAATTTGTGCAGGATCTTTTTGTGCATATATTTTTATTTCTTCGCCATCAACCACTATTGCATTATCAGTGCTTTTTACTTCACCCTCAAACCTTCCCTGTGCACTATCATATTTTAATAAATGTGCCAATACTTTCGGACTTGTCAAATCATTTATAGCTACTACGTCAATTCCTTTCATATTATAAATTTGCCTGAAAACCAGGCGGCCTATTCTGCCGAAACCATTAATAGCCACTTTTACTGTGCTCATAATTATATTTTTGCTTTTTAAAATTGAGTTGCAAATTTACGATTTGTGGAAGATAATTTAAATTAAAAATTAAATCCCGCGACGATATGTCTAATAGAAGGCTGATTGGATGGATAAAATCTAATGGGCTATTTATTATAACCGCTTACATATTTATTTCCTTTTATATAGAAGCGATAAGGAAGCAACGAGTCGCTGCCCGCACTTTCAACGCCTATACGCTTACTGATTCCGATTTGACAATTTTTAACATCAAAATTGTCTTTCAAAATATAAATTTCATCATCAAGAAGGTATTTGCCTGAGTGAGATTTGAAAATGCCCAGCGCTTTTCCGACATTTCCCGGGCCACGCGTCAGTGTTTTGTCCAGTGTTTTTTTACCGGTTCTTTTCAGCATAGCCTCAATTCCTTCCAGCGGCTCTACCGCTCTTATTAAAATTGCATCAGGAACTTCTTTGTCGTTAGTAACAATATTGAGCATTTGATGCATTCCATAACAAATGTAAACATAGGCCGTTGCTGCCGTCGCATACATGTGTTCATTTCGCGCAGTTCTTCGGCCACCAAAAGCATGGGAAGCTTTATCAGTCAAGCCGGCATAAGCTTCTGTTTCAACTATTCTTCCTGATGTGATGACGTTATGAAAATTGGTCACTACTATTTTTCCGATAAGCTCTTTCGCAATCAACACAACGTCTTTACGATTATAAAATGACAATGGCACTTTGTTCATAAAATAAAACTTGTTCAAAATAACAAAACATAAACAGATAACTTTCGAATTAAACCAGATTATATTTTCTATGTTTGAAAACATTGTTCATCTCGTAATTTAATAAGCAGGTTGCTCGAAGAAATAATTATAGCATTTCAATCATATGTTCAGGCGCACAGGCTGATTGTAAAAAATAAATTATGGAAATGGATTTTGATTCCCGGAATTATTTATGCAGTTATGTTTGGCTTTGGCATTTATTTTTTCTGGCAATCATCGGCACACGTAATTGACTATTTCTTTTCTATAACTGGCCTCAAAGTCTGGCTTCAAAAGGAGCAAGACAGTTGGCTGCGATTTATTTTTATTTTCGGCCAGCTTATTCTACAGCTCATCTTAATGTTATTTTATTTCTCGTGGTTTAAATTTTTATTTCTCATTTTAGGCTCGCCGTTATTTGCGTGGCTAAGCGAAAAAACTGAGGCTATCCTTCACAATAAAAATTACCCTTTTAATTTAAAAACATTTTTAAACGATGTGATACGAGGAATAAGGATATCCCTTCGTAATGCGCTCTGGCAGACAGTTTACATAATTTCAATTTTATTATTATCGCTGATTCCTGTAGTTGGCTGGGCTACACCGGTGCTCGCAGTTTTTGTTGAATGCTTTTATTTTGGCTTTTCCATGCTTGACTATACGAATGAAAGGAAAGGCCTTTCTTTTTCAGAAAGTATAGATTTTATAAGTCGTCAAAAAGGATTGGCAACCGGCAACGGAATGGTGTTTTATTTAATGCATGCAGTGCCGGTAGCAGGATGGATATTTGCGCCAGGTTATGCTGTAATTGCAGCTACATTAAGCATGCAGCAAGAAAAAGTTGGGTTACTTGAAAAGCAAAAAATTAATGAATAAAATTATTTGTGGTTTAAATTATTGATTTAAATAATCGCTATTATAATTGAGATGCTGGCAATTTTTTATTTAAAATATTTTTAATGATTTACTTAATACCTTCTTTTTTATCTGACGAAGCAGTTGAAACAATTCCTGCGTACGTTTTGGCCGCAGTAAAAAATTGCCAGGTAATTTTTGCTGAAAATGATCGTACAGCGCGCAGGTTTTTAAAGAGTATGAGTAAGGATGTTGTGATTGATGATTATGAATGGTTTGCCATTCATAAAGCGGAACAGGAACAGCTAAAAAATTTCAGTCAAAAAATTAAAGAAGGAAAAAACATTGCAATAATTAGTGAAGCAGGGTGCCCTGGAGTGGCGGATCCTGGTCAAATATTAATTCGCGAAGCGCAAAAAATGAATGCTGTTGTGAAGCCGCTTGTTGGCCCAAGTTCTTTGTTGCTTGCCTTAATGGCCAGCGGCTTAAATGGCCAGCATTTTTCTTTCCACGGATATCTACCGATTGATAATATGGAAAGGCACAAAAAAATAAAGCAACTGGAAGAAGATTCCGGTAAAACGGAATGCACACAAATTTTTATTGAAACGCCGTATCGTAATAATAAAATGCTGGAAACAATTCTGAAAGTTTGCAATCCTTCTACACAATTATGCATTGCATCGGAACTCACTTCTGCAAATGAATGGGTGAAAACTAAAACAATTGCTGACTGGAAAAATGAAGAAACAGACCTTCACAAAAAGCCCGTTATTTTTTTACTTCAAAGTGCTTAATGAAATATCCGCAACTCCTCAGGAAATTAAATATTAAATAAATCAGGTCCTTTCGTATTTCCATAAGGCTGTTTGCCTAAATGTTTATATGCTTTGGGTGTGGCTTCCCGGCCGCGCGGAGTACGCATTAAAAATCCTTCCTGAATTAAAAATGGCTCGTATACTTCTTCCAATGTTCCCGTTTCTTCACCTACAGCAGTGGCAATTGTGGTGATTCCAACCGGGCCGCCTTTAAATTTTTCAATTATCGCGCTCAATATCCGGTTGTCCATTTCGTCAAGGCCATATTCATCCACGTTCAACGCCTTTAAAGCATGTTCTGTTATCGCAAGATCTATGATGCCATTTGACAAAACCTGCGCGAAATCTCTTACACGGCGCAAAAGACCATTGGCTATTCTTGGCGTACCACGGCTTCTCCCGGCAATTTCTTTTGACGCATCAGAAGTTATTTTAGTATTTAAAATAGTGGCCGATCTTAAAATTATTTTTTGCAACGTCTCGGCATTGTAATATTCAAGCCTTGATTTAATTCCGAAACGCGAAAGCAATGGAGCCGTTAACAGCCCGCTTCTCGTAGTTGCGCCTATTAAAGTGAAAGGGTTTAAATTTATTTGAACACTTCTCGCATTGGGTCCGGTGTCAATCATAATGTCAATTCGATAATCTTCCATCGCGGCATATAAATATTCTTCTACCACATTGCTCAGCCGGTGGATCTCATCGATAAATAAAACATCATTTGGTTCAAGATTGGTTAGCAATCCTGCAAGATCACCCGGCTTTTCAATTACGGGTCCGCTTGTTTCTTTAATATTTACTTCAAGTTCATTGGCAACTATTCTGCTCAGTGTGGTTTTGCCGAGGCCGGGTGGCCCATGAAAAAGAATGTGGTCCAACGCCTCATTTCTTTGTTTTGCGGCTTTTATAAATATGCGCAAGTTTTCAATAATCTGGCTTTGGCCGCTAAATTCTTCAATTATTGCCGGCCTTATATTATTTTCAAACTCCTTATCTGCCGGCGTCAATAATTCTTTTTCTTTATTTAAATTTTGATTGGCCATTTAGTATCTTTATGAGCCCCGTAAAACTAAACTTTTATCGCGATTGTTATTAACTGAAAATTATTGTATCCCCGCATTGAAATAAAGATTTGTAATAAATTTATTAGATTTTTTAAAGCCAACCTTTCACCAATCAATATCACCATTAATAAAAAGGTTGCGTAACTGAAATTAATAAGAAATTAAATTTGCAGATGCGTAAAACAGCAGTACGTTATTGGATTTGTCAAATTGTAGGTTGGGGTGGATGGACATCGCTTAATTTGATGTTTTTATATCTTTTTGCCCATGATATTTACTTTAAGCCGGACGATAAACGCACCGTTTTCTTTGCGGTTCTTTTTATAGAGTTTTTTTGGAACGTATTAGCTACCCACGCTTTACGATTTGTTTTGAAAAAAACTCAATGGATAAAATTTTCGTTGAATAAAGTAATCCTTCTTTTTATTGTAAGTGTTGTACTTACAGGACTTTTGAGTTATTATGGCTCTAAGGAAACGGCCGTGGTTACTGGTTATTCCATAGTGGCTTACGAAAAAAATGAGGACTTACAATCAGCAATTAAAAGAGAAGCAGCATTAGGCCTGGCAGGAACCAATTATTATGCGAACGTAGCCAATAATCCCAAAGATTCACTAAACCTTGCTTCGGCCATAAACATTAAAAAAAGCACGGGCTGGTACAGGAATTCCCAAGGAAATTGGCAGTATGAAGACCAACACCAGGCAAGGTTTTGGTGGGAGGTGACTTTTGTTTTCATTATCACCGCACTTTGGCTTTTATTATATATGGTTTGGCATTACCTCGAGCGCAACCGGCGAGATGAATTGGATAAATTAAACCTGGAAAAAACAGTAAAAGAATTAGAATTAAACACTATAAAATCACACATCAACCCGCACTTTATATTTAATTCTTTAAACAGTATACGGGCGCTGGTGGATGAAAATCCGCAAAGGGCGCGCACCGCGATTACGGAACTTTCAAATATTTTGCGCAGCAGCATGCAGGTGGAAAAAATGGAAACTGTTCCTTTACATAAAGAACTGGATATTGTAAAAGATTATCTCGCGCTGGAGCATATGCGATTTGAGGAAAGATTAAAAATAGAAATGGAAATTGATGAGGATACATTGGAGCAGCCTGTGCCGCCAATGATGTTGCAAACGCTCGTGGAAAATGCCATTAAACATGGAATCAGCAAAAGAATAAAGGGCGGTGTTGTAAGGGTAATTTCAAGATTTACCGATAATCATTTTGAATTAATTGTGCAGAATTCCGGGATGCTGGACGAAGAGACGGTTACAGAAGGTTTTGGTTTGAAGAGCACGCGCGACAGGCTTCACTTTTTATACCACGGCAAAGCTGATTTCCAGATAAAGAAGTTCAATGGAAATGAAGTGCAGGCAAAAATTATTATGCCGGTAATGTATTAATATTTTTAATAAATGATCGGAGTAATTCAGGATCATTTTATATTTATCTTATAGAAAATTTCAACAGAATTTAAAAAACATAACATATGCAAAAAGCAATCATTATAGATGATGAACGCCTTGCCAGGAATGAGCTAAAGAAATTATTGCTTGAATTCCCGGATGTTGAAGTGATTGGTGAAGCAGCTAATGCTAATGAGGGCATAGAAAAAATAGAAAGCCTTAATCCGGATCTTGTTTTCCTGGACATACAAATGCCCGGCAAATCCGGCTTTGATATGCTTACGCAAGTTGAAAGAGCGCCACATGTAATTTTTGTGACTGCTTATGATGAATATGCACTTAAAGCCTTTGAAGTAAACGCTTTGGATTATTTAATGAAACCCGTGGAACCGAAAAGGCTGGCGGATGCTTTATTAAAAGTAAAACTGAAGGACGAAGAAGAATTGCTTTCTTATAATAACCGCGGGATGCTTCATGAAAATGACCAGGTTTTTGTGAAAGACGGCGAGCGCTGCTGGTTTGTAAAACTTTCGGATGTTCGCCTTTTTGAAAGTGTCGGAAATTATGCAAAGGTTTTCTTTGGAAATAATAAGCCACTTATTCTTAAATCTTTAAATGCGTTGGAAGAAAGGCTTGATGAAAAAATTTTCTTTAGGGCTAACAGAAAACATATTATAAATCTGAGGATGATCGATAAAATTGAGCCTTACTTTAATGGAGGACTCTTACTCGATTTAACCGGCGGAGAAAAAGTTGAAGTGAGCCGAAGGCAAGCAGTAAAATTTAAGGAAATGATGAGTTTGTAAACTTTTTAAAAGTTCAGAGCCATTCACGATTTTGTTAGATACTTTCCAATAACCAACATAATAATTATTAGGACAATCATTGCCAAAATCGAATATGGATTAGCAAAATTTACAGTCCACCCTGCATATTTATCTCTTTTAGGAGGAAAAATTCTTTTGTCTTTTTGGTTGAAATAAAAAATACCCCACTTCCAATTTGAAGGGTTTGAAGGATCTTCATTTCCTTTAACTTTCTTATTCATAATCATTTTGGTGATTGTATGGGCACCGTGTTCTCTGCTAAGGAATGCACTGCAGCAGCCATTTCCATAATTAGGCCTTCATTTTTTTCTATTGCATTACCAACTACTATTACGTCGGCACCAGCCTTGCAGTTGAGATAGGCTTTCTCGGGATCTGTAATACCGCCGCCAATAATTAAAGGAACGGAAATACAATCAGAAACCCGCTCGATCATACTTTCAGAAATTGGCCTTTTGGCGCCGCTGCCTGCATCCATATAAATGAGTTTCATTCCCAACATTTCACCGGCCATGGCGGTACAAATAGCGATTTCATTTTTGTCGGCGGGTAAAGGCGCTGCGTTGGAAATATAAGAAACCGTTGTCGGCGCGCCTCCGTCAATAACCATGTATCCGGTGCTCATTATTTCAAGCCCACTTTTTTTAATCACGGGAGCGCTTATAACGTGTTGGCCAATAAGAAGATCTGCATTACGGCCGCTTATTAATGAAAGGTACAATAAAGCATCTGCGTTTTTCGAAACCTGGCTGGGGCTTCCGGGGAAAAGAATAACGGGTATTTCGCAGTTTTGCTTAATGATTTGAATGCATTCGTCAATATAATTGGAAACAACAAGGCTGCCACCAACCAAAAAATAATCGATCCTGGCATGTAACGCGAGTTCAATGAGTTGCTCAACTTTATCATTATCTACGTGATCGGGATCAATTAATACAGCAAACGACTTCTTGCCGGAAGTTTTCCTTTCACACAGGGAATTATATATACCTTTTAACTTCATTTACTGACGATTGTATGCAAAAATGTCAAATTTTTCTGTCTTATAAAAATTAACTATCCCAAATTACGTATTAATTCCGTGGAACGTTGTTTGCAAAGGTTCACATCTTTTAAATTTTGTAATTTTAATGATGATAAATGTTTTGAAGGAAATAGCGTTTAAAACGGCCCGAAGTGGTGGCAAAGGAGGACAAAACGTAAATAAAGTGGAAACTATGGTGGAGGGAAGATTTCATGTAGAAACATCGGGCATTTTAAATGAAGATCAAAAAAAAGTACTTCTTGAGAAATTGGCGAATAAAATTACAGCAGACGGAAGCTTATTGGTAAAAAGCAGTACAGACAGATCGCAACTGGCCAATAAAGAAAACGTAATTAGAAAAATTAATCAATTAATAGATCACGCCCTAATAAAAAGAAAAAAAAGAAAACCTACTAATCCTACAAAAGCTTCCAAGGCTAAACGTATCAAAATAAAAAAAGAAAAAGGCATAATTAAGCTGGGAAGGAAAAAAATCAGTGACTATGAAGCGTAAGTTTTTGAAGAGTTATTTTCTTTGGTTGGCTCTTTTTTTATTGTCGATATTGAGCTCGTTCCAGCATAGAAATACAGCCGCTGTTAATGATGTGCATGTAAAGATAATTTTCGTCAATAATATTCGGGAAAGTAAGCTAATCTTAAATGATTCAACCTACACCAATTCTTTTGGAGAAAAATATACCGTTACAAAATTGCGGTATTATGTTACCGATGTTTCTCTTCAAAACGGACATGCCAATGTAAAGGAAAAAAAAAGCTATCACTTAATAGATGAGAGCAAAATCTCATCGCAGGTAATAAATTTTTCTGTGCCTGCAGGAAATTATAATTCAATGCAATTTTTATTAGGAGTTGATAGTTTGCATAATGTTTCAGGCGCACAAACTGATGATCTTGATCCTACAAAAGATATGTTTTGGACGTGGAACAGTGGCTACGTGATGGCTAAAATGGAAGGGTATTCGCCTGACTCGAAAATGGTAAATAATAAATATGAATTTCATGTTGGTGGTTTTTCAGGTCCGTATAATGTGTTGAAAGAAATTCATTTAAATTTTCCGGGAAAGGCTACTCATTTTGAGGCAGGAAAAAAGTATGAAATTTTTATAAGTGCTGATATAAATACCTGGTGGCAAAATCCGCATAATATCAAAATTGCTGAACATCCAACAATAACAACCCCTGGCGAAAATGCAAAAAACATCAGTGATAATTATGCAAATATGTTTCACATTGAAAAGGTTATTCCCGAATAAGATTTGAAAAAAAAGATTTCTATACTTATTATTTTTTTCGTTGTTGCTTTTGCAATAGCCCTTGAAGCCGGAAGAAAAGAAAGTGATGAATATTCACCGTTGCATCCTACTCCTTTAAAACTAAAAATTCCTAAAGGCTGGCCAAAACCCGCTTCAGATATTTTTGCAAATAACCCTTTAACGGAAGAAGGTTTTCAACTGGGTAGAAAATTATTTTATGATGGCAGGTTGAGCAAAGATGGCAACTTCGCCTGCGCCTCCTGTCACCAGCAGTTTGCAGCTTTTGCTACTTACGATCACGATCTTAGTCATGGCTTTCATGATCAGTTTACAACAAGAAATGCCCCGCCCTTATTCAATCTCGCCTGGAGCAGATTATTGCATTGGGATGGCGGTGTAAATCATATTGAAGTACAGGCGTTGTCGCCAATGACGGCTCCGAACGAAATGGCGGAGAACGTTGATTCAGTGTTGCAAAAGTTACGAAGGGATACTTCTTACCAACGCCTGTTCACCTTAGCTTTTGGAAGCAAGATGATGACCAGCCAGCGAATGTTGAAAGCGCTGGCACAATTTGTAGGTTCTTTAATTTCATCAAATTGCAAATACGATAAAGTAAAAAGAGGAGAAGATAAATTTAACTCGGCCGAACAAAGAGGATATGAATTATTCAAACAGCGATGTAATACCTGCCATAAAGAACCATTATTTACTGATTATTCATTTCGGAATAATGGCTTGGCATTAAATGATTTTTTAAAAGATTATGGAAGAATGCGCATTACTGGGAATGCTATCGACTCTTTAAAATTTAAAGTCCCAAGCCTTAGAAATGTATCAGTAACTTTTCCTTACATGCATGATGGCCGTTTATATTCTTTGTATGATGTAATCGATCATTACAGTAAAGGCATTCAGCAAAGTGCAACGTTGGACTCATCGCTTAGGAAAGGAATACCATTTTCAGAGGATGAAAAGGATGATATTATTTACTTCCTTCACACCTTAAAGGATACCACTTTCCTTAATGACAAAAGATTTTCGCAACCTTAAAATTTGTTTGTCAGTTCATTAAATATTATACCATTAATTTTGATTTTTTTTAAATCCACGGATCTTTGAGTAGTATAAAAAAATTAGCAGGGCAAACAATTTGGTACGGAGTAAGCTCCATCGCAGCAAGATTTCTGTTCTATATTTTAACGCCCTATTTAACGGCAAAATTAACCATTGCCCGTTATGGAGATATGAGCATTTTATATGCAGCCATTCCATTTCTAAATGTAATTTTTACTTACGGTATTGAAACTGCCTATTTTCGTTTTGCTTCAAAAGACGAATATAAAAAAGACATTTATAGCACAGCTACCATCTCTGTTTTTTGCAGTACGTTTCTTCTTACATCAATATTAATTTTATCCAGGTCGTCACTGGCGCATTTATTAAGGCTGGATAGCCACCCGGAATTTATAACCTATTCAGCATTAATTATTGCCTTTGATACCTTGGCTACTTTGCCTTTGGCGAAACTGCGTCTAAGCCAGCGGCCACGCAAATATGCCATGATCATGCTTTCAAAAATAATTCTGCAGATCGCGATTATCTATTTTTTATTATCTGTTTGCCCAAGGCTGGCTGCTGCAAAACCAAATGGGTTTATAGCAACGTTTTACAATCCATCCTATGGCGTGGGTTACATAATTATTGCCAATTTATGTGCAGCTTTTCTTGCAGTAATACTTTTGCATAAAGAGCTTCTTGATTTTAAATTTAAATTCAACAGGAAAGTTTGGGCAACGATGATGATATATTCATTGCCTTTATTAATTGCCGGATTTGGTGGAATGATCAATGAAACTTTTGATCGGATTTTGCTTATATGGCTTGCGCCGGTTTCAAGCCTCGAAGCCGCAAAAGACCAGGTAGGTATTTATTCAGCGTGTTATAAATTGTCTATTTTAATTTCTCTTTTCATACAGGCATTCCGCATGGGCGCAGAACCTTTTTTCTTTAAACAAGCCGAAGGTCAAAATCCCCAAAAAGTTTATGCACGTGTGATGAAGTTTTTTGTAATTACCATCACATTAATGTTCCTGCTGGTAACAATGTATATTGATATTTGGAAATATTTTTTAAGCACCAATCCTGAAAAATTAAAAATCTATTGGACCGGGTTAAGAGTAGTACCGATATTGCTATTGGCAAATATGTTCCTGGGTATTTATTATAACTTGTCCATTTGGTACAAGCTTACGCATAGAACAAGTGCCGGTGCATATATCACGCTTATTGGCGCAGCGGTAACCTTGATAATAAATTTCATATTCATTCCGTATTATGGTTACATGGCCTGCGCCTGGGCAACATTTTTCTGTTATGGAAGTATGATGGTTATTTCGTTTGTTTGGGGCCAGAAAGATTATCCGATCCCTTACGCCTGGAAAAAGCTTTGCGCCTATATTATAATAGTAGTGCTGTTATTTTTTATACATAAAACCATTGTTTATTTCTTTGATGGAGTAATGGTTAACTTTATAACGGCTTCTTTATTGATGCTTATTTATATCTGGTTCCTTATTACTATTGAGAGAAAAGAATTGCAGCGAATTCCTTTGCTGCAGCGATTTTTACCAGGCAACAATGTTTCAAAACAAGTAACCGAATTGTGACACTGAATTTTTATTTTGAAAAAGTTTCTAAAAAAAATATTAGGACCATTACTTACAAGGCTTGCTTCGAATGCCTCAGCGCCGGATAAAAAAGAAGTATTTAAATCTCTAAGCAGATTGCTTCGAAGTTTAAATAGGGCGCCCGGGAAGCGTGGCATTACATTAAATATTGATTACAAAAAGGATAAGTTTATCGTTTTTAGCGATCATCATAAAGGTAACCGGGATGCGGGCGATGATTTTGCATCTAACGAAAAAAATTATTTAGCGGCCCTTGATTATTATTATAGCAATCAATTTTATTACATCAATTTAGGAGATAGTGAAGAGCTGTGGAAATATACACCGGAACAGGTTATTTCAAAAAACGGTGCTGTATTGACGTCGGAAGCCAGGTTTCATTCCAGGGATAATTATTTTAAAACCTTTGGTAATCATGATCTTACCTGGAAAGATAATTTGGAGGTACAAAAATGGTTCAAAGATATTTTTAGAATGCCGTTACCGGTTTGGGAAGGGTTACTTTTAAAAATGATAATTAAGGATCAGCCATTGTCAATTTTTCTTACACACGGCCACCAGGGTGATAAGCTCAGTGATAACAATGGAATCAGTACCTGGCTTGTAAGTCACATTTGGAGACCCGTTCAAAGATACCTTGCTATAAACGTAAACACGCCTGCTAAAGATTATATTTTGCGCGACCGGCACAACATAATGATGTATGAGTGGAGCAGCCGAAAACAAAATTTATTATTGATAACAGGCCACACCCATAAACCAGTATTCGCTTCCGGCCTATATTCCGATCATCCCAATAATAAAATATATGACAAGGAAGTAACGGCCACGGGTACACGAAATAGAATACGTCCTTCTTATTTCAATAGCGGATGTTGCTGCTATAATGACGATGATATTACGGGTATCGAAATAGCGGATGGGAAAATTGCGCTTATTAAATGGCATTGGAATGACAATGCATCTCAACGTATCATTCTTGAGGAAGCGCTCCTTGAAAAACTTGTAATGGATTTATAAAATACATATTTAAATCGTCAGTCGTCTTTTGCCGTTACTTTTACAAAAGCGGCTCTTCGGGGCGCAGGCACGGGGCTATCTATTCCTTTAATTCCTTTCCACAGCACTTCATTAAAATCGGCTTCATTCACTTTATCTTCTTTGGAAAAATTGAAGGCCGCACTTTTTTTAGAAAGTTTATTTACGGCAGTATTTATTTCTGAAAGATTTGCCAGTGCGGGCAAATGATTGAACGAACTTGTGTCTGGCACCCTTGTAAAGCTGCGCCAAAGCGGAACAGCGGCGGCGTCGTATTGGCTCATCGGCGGCAAACCTAAAACGAGTTCTATCGTTCTTAAAAGGCCTGTAGTTGTATAAGGAGTGTGGTCAACAAAATGTCTTTTTACAAAAGGGCTTATTACATAGGCGGTACTTCTGTGCGCGTCTACATGATCAGGGCCATCCTGTGCATCATCTTCAACAATAATTACCAGGCTTTGCTTCCATACAGGGCTTTTGCTTAAATAATCTACAAACATTCCAACAGCTAAATCGTTATCGGCTACATGGGCAATTGGCGTTGGACGTCCCTTGGCAAGTCCTTCTGTATGATCTGCAATGAGTCGCAAAGTATTCAGTTGAGGTAGTGCGTTTATGCTTACCAGTGAGTCAAAATCTCTTTTCCACTGAGCCACTCTCACGGTGTCGCTTACATGAAGGTCCCAACTGGTGTAATACGGGCAATAATGTCCTTTCAATATAGGTATATTGGGCTTATAGTCATCGGCAAATTCGCCGTATGTACGATAGCTTATACCTGCCCGGCTACAATAATTCCATATAAAACCATTTTTATTATTAGCAATTTCCCGCGTTCCTTCAGCATCATAAGTGCCTCCGCGGCCACCGTAGCTGGTGACCCAATTTTTTTCCAGGTAATCGTTGGCATACCCTCCCAGGCTCCAGTTATGGCCATCGGCGCTCACTTCTGCATCCACATAAAAGTTGTCCAATAAAACGAAATCCCTTGCGAGCTTGTGTTCATTGGGTGTTACCTTCTCACCAAATAAAACCAAACTGGAATCGCCGTTCCCTTCTTTCATGTCACCTAAAACCTGGTCATAGGTGCGGTTTTCCTTAATTATATAAAAAACATTTTTTATTGGCGAAGGATCTCCAACTTTTTCGGGGATTGGATTGCCCTTTTCTCCGTGCGATATCGTTTCCTTTTCCTTTGTGTAAGGCGTATTATCATATACTTCCTTTGAATAAATGGTGAGTTGTTTCGAATCAGGAACGTCAATCACACTCATGGTTCCTATAAAAAGTCCGCCGATATATTGCACAACTTTTATTTTAGAAGTATCACCTTTTCTAAATGTAATTGTTTCCTTTTTCTTGTACGGATTCGGGCCTTCAGGATTTGCAAAAGACGAAAACCCTTTGCCATTCGTTACAAAAATTTTGTTGCCGACCGCTTTTACACAAGTCGGATACCAGCCCGTTGGTATAAAGCCTTTTGATTTGCTATCGCCTGGTGAACTAACGTCAAAAACTGCCAAACAATTATTATCAGCATTAGCTATGTATAAAGTTTTTTCATCAGGACTTAATGCAAGACCGTTTGTGGTAGAGCCTTTTGGCGCATCGGGATATAAAGACGAAGTGAGCGTTTCAATCACTTTTTTGGAGGTGAGATCAACAACTGAAACTGAATTGTCATTAGCATTTGCTACAAATAAATACTTTCCATTGTGAGTTATACAAATATCGTTGGGATGATCTCCAACATCAATCGTTGTAAATTCAAAAGAAACAGTATTGAAAACATACACCTTGCCGCAGCCCCAGCAACTGATATACAGCTCTTTCTTATCCGGCGATAAAAGGCAAGTGTAAGCCTCGGCATCCAATTTGAATTGCTCTTTTATCTCTTTTGAGCGCAAACTAACGACATAAAGCATGCTGTTATCTTTCGTAACAACGTACAAGAGTTTTCTTTTATCATCAATGTCAATTCCTGCGGGAGAAATTCTGTTCGGCCATTTGTCTCCTAACTTTATTGTATCCTGTAAAGAAAGTTTTTTGTTTCTTATAGCATATTTTAATATCCAATTGTTGTTGCCGCCGGAAGCATATAAAAACTTTTCATCTTCACTAAATTTTAATCCTAACCAACATTCGTCAACTACAATATTGTCCAGGATATTTCCTGAGGCTACATCTATCAACTGAATACTTTGCGTGCTTTGACCATTATTGGTAACGGCCATTAATTTTTTCGAGTTACTCACCGCCATGTTCAATGGAAGATCGCCTAATAAATATCCGCGTCCTGCAGGTGAAAGACTCCATCCGTTTGGCAAAGTAATTTTTGTAACATTGGGAGTTTCCTGCGCAGAAGTAATAAGGCTGAAAAGCAAGAGCGAAAATAATAATTGAATAATTTTTTTCATGATGAGAAGGAATTTGCCAGTGAAATTACAAAGTTTATAGTTTGGCAAAATCAGCTTCATGTTTTAAGGTAATAAATTCCCACTTGTTAGGTGTAAACCAAATGGTCTGCCTTCAAAGCATAAAATTTTTTAAAAAAAATATATCAAAGGCCAAATTATTGATTACAGCGCTAGAAATGCCCAATTGCCGTGTAAATATTTGATTTTGAAAGCTAAATTATTGTCTGGGGATAGTTTGCTCTTTGGCTGTATCTTCTTACCTTTGCCGCCAAATTGAAACAGGACCTTAATTAATAAGTATTTATGGCAAGTATTGGAAAAATAACACAGATTATCGGAGCAGTTGTGGACGTGCATTTTGCTGATAATAGCAAGCTCCCCGAAATTTTTCATGCGTTAGAAATTATAAAACCTAATGGCGATAAATTGATACTCGAAGTGCAGCAGCATTTGGGGGAAGATAGTGTTCGTTGCATTGCGATGGATGGTACTGAAGGTTTAAAAAGAGGAATAGAAGCTGTTGATCTGGGAACGCCAATCCTTATGCCTGTTGGTGAGGGAATAAATGGACGCTTATTTAATGTTACCGGTGATGCCATCGATGGTTTGCCACAGGTAAGCAAAAAAAACGGCCGCCCGATTCATAACAAGCCGCCGCTTTTCGAAAATTTAAGCACAACATCTGAAATCCTGTTTACAGGGATTAAGGTTATTGACCTTATTGAACCTTATGCAAAAGGTGGTAAAATTGGATTATTCGGTGGTGCGGGCGTTGGTAAAACTGTATTAATCCAGGAACTGATTAATAATATTGCTAAAGCCTACAGCGGATTATCTGTGTTTGCAGGTGTTGGAGAAAGAACACGTGAAGGAAATGACCTGATGCGTGAAATGATCGAAGCCGGAATTATGAATTATGGTAAGAAATTTATTCATAGCATGGAAGAGGGCGGATGGGATCTTGATAGTGTAGACATGGAAGAATTGAAAGATTCCAAAGCGACATTCGTATTTGGACAGATGAATGAGCCACCGGGAGCAAGGGCCAGGGTTGCTTTGAGCGGATTGACTGTTGCGGAATATTTTCGTGATGGAGATGGAACCGGTAAAGGAAAAGACATCCTGTTTTTCGTAGATAATATATTTCGATTTACCCAGGCAGGCTCTGAAGTTTCTGCATTGCTCGGTCGTATGCCAAGTGCAGTGGGGTACCAGCCAACTCTTGCAACTGAAATGGGTTTAATGCAAGAAAGAATTACGTCTACGCGTAACGGTTCGATTACTTCGGTTCAGGCAGTTTATGTGCCTGCCGATGATTTAACTGATCCCGCGCCGGCAACAACTTTTGCGCATTTGGATGCGACAACTGTATTAAGTAGAAAAATTGCGGATCTTGGTATTTATCCTGCGGTGGATCCCCTGGATTCTACTTCAAGAATTCTTACTCCGGCCATTGTAGGTGATGAACATTACAACTGTGCTAACAGGGTGAAGTTAACATTGCAGCGCTATAAAGAATTGCAGGATATTATCGCTATTCTTGGTTTGGATGAATTGAGCGATGAAGATCAGCTAACGGTAAAGCGTGCACGCCGCGTACAACGTTTCCTTTCTCAGCCGTTTCACGTTGCTGAACAATTTACTGGTTTGAAAGGAGTTCTTGTTTCTATAGAAGATACCATTCGCGGTTTTAACGCAATTATGGATGGCGAAGTGGATGAATATCCTGAGGCAGCATTTAACCTCGTAGGAAATCTAGAAGAAGCGATTGCAAAAGGCAAAAAAATGATGGAAGCCGCAAGTGCATAGTTAGCACTAAGAAAAATTTTAAAAACTATCATGATTCTCGAAATACTTACACCTGAAAAAAAAATTTTTAGCGGAGACGTTTATGGCGTGCAACTCCCGGGTATCGATGGCATGTTTGAAGTTCTTGAAAAACATGCCCCGCTGGTAAGTGCATTGAAGTCCGGCAAGCTAAAAATTCTTAAAGACAAAAATTCAAATACTCATTATACAATTCAAAGTGGTTTTGTGGAAGTATTGAACAACAGGGCTACCGTGTTGGTTGAAGGAGCTAAGGAATTATAGAAATTTCTTCTATTAAATGATAAATTTCTACCCTGCAATTTGCGGGGTTTTTTATGAATAAATCTTTTTCAAAAAAAGTCAAATAGCTTTTTTGAAATGCAATAGACATAGCGCTGTTAATGGAATTAAAATCAGCAGAGATAGAGAAGCGCTGCTTTTGGTTATTAAAAAAATCACCAGGGTAATTAGCAAAACATATAATGGGTAAATGAAAAACAACAGGCCAATCATTATTGAATCGTAATGATCTTTGGCTTTATCTTTTATGAAAAAATGAATCAGAAAGTATAGAGGGTAGCTAATTAGAAAACCCAATACTGCGGGGATAGAAAGCAATATTTTTTTAAGAAAAGATTCGTGTATATAAAAGAATTTTTTTAAAGTTTTTTTGTCTTTCATGTCAATTTCATAAACCAAATTTTTTAGCTGCTGCTGAAGTTGTTCATTAAATTCATTTACCGCTTTACCGGAAGTATTTTCAGCATTAAGATCTTTAGTGGTTATGAAATTTCCGAAATTTAAATGTAGTATTTTTCCAAATGTTCTAAAGCTGCTATAGTTGATCCCGAGCGGGAGAACTCTCAATGGAATATTTTGGTTCCAGGCAGCAAAAGCAAGCCGCGCGGTTCCTTTTTTAAGTGGCCTTAAATGCCATTCATTAATACATCTTCCTTCGCTAAAAATTAAAACGATGCCTCCATTTTTAAAAATATTTTGACACTCATCGAAGGTTGTATAATTATTTTCTAAATTTTCTACCCCTTCACTTACCCTGTAAACTGGCAGCATGTTGAGGCTCGCAAGAATCTTCGTTATCAATTTTCCATTAAAAGCATCACCACGGGCTAACGAATGAATTGGCGATCTAAATAATATGGCCATAATAATGGCGTCAAGAAATGAATTAGGATGATTAGACGCGATTAGCATTGGCCCCTTGCATTGGAGCATATTTTTATCATTGATAATAATTTTTTTGCAAAAAAAGTGTATTAGAAGCCTGGCAGGAAATAATAGGATTTTATAAAGCAAAGATTTTTTTTAAAAATATTCAAACTTCTTTAAAGCATTTTACCTATTTATAAAATTTCTGCTGGTAAAAAAAATATCAAGATACTGCGACCTTCTTTTTCTTTTTCTTTTTTTTGTCCTTTTCGGTGAGCATTACATATACACCAAAACAAAGTACACCAAATACAATCGCTAATCTTTTCATATTAGAGTTTTAAAAATTAAATTCAGACTTTTTTGAGTTGGTTCAATTTAATTGGGGATCAACTGGAAAGTTGATCATCATTTCATAATTGCCTCCGAGGTGTTTTAAAGCGCTTTTCCAAATATCTTCCGGGTCTGTTTCAAAAATTAATTCTCGCGTAGCCTTTACCGTTAGCCAGCTTTCTTCTTTAAGCTCATTGTCGAGCTGTCCCTCACTCCATCCGCTGTATCCTATAAAGAAACGGATCCGGTCGCTATTGATGTCATCATTTTTGAGATTAATTAGAAGGCTTTCAAAATTGCCGCCCCAATAAACATTATTTAATACCTTTTCGCCACCGCTTACCAGCTCGGGGTATTGGTGCAAAAAATGCAGCGCATCTTTTTGCACCGGGCCGCCCTGGTAAACAGGAAACGCTTTTACATTCAAATCAGGGATCAATTCCGTAAGCGTTTTTGAAAATTTTTTATTCAAGACAAATCCGAAACTGCCTTCATCAGTATGTTCACAAAGAAAGATTACTGTCCGGCTAAAATTGGGGTCTTTTAAAAACGGATTCGCAATTAATAATGTACCTCGTGAAGGTGAAATCATAATTCTAAATTATATTTAATTTTTGAAAGATTATTCAATCAATATCCTAATTTGTTCAAAAAGAAAACGATAAGAGATAGTTAAATTTTGCGAAGCCTTAGTTTATGAGGGGTTTTGGCAGTTGCTAAGTTTAAATTTGTGTTTTATGAAGAAAATTTTCCCAATCATTACTATACTGATTTTTGTGTCCTTGATGGGGATTATTTTTTTTCAAATAGTATGGATAAAACAAGCATTACAGGATAAGGAACAACAGTTTGAGGAAAGTATGACGAGGGTTACAGCTACTGCAGCAACGGACCTGGCAGATGAAAAAGGAAATCTTTCACCCTTTGAAAACCGGAAAAATTCGGATCTCCTTTTTCCTTTAAATGCTTTTCCTACCACCATCGTTCACCGGTTTAACCGCGATGAAATAAGAAGCAGGATAAGAAAGGCCTTTGCAAAAAATAATATTAAGGATGTTGAATTTGAATTTGCCATTACCACCACGTCAATGATTGGTGATGATCTTCAATCAAAAAGATATATTGAAGCATCGATGGATACCATTCATAATTTGTCATTGGTTTATCCTATACAATCTCCTACAGGCAGCCTTTCCGAAGGACTTACACCGCAGGAGTTGTTAGTAATTGTAGTGCCGCATGTAAATAACATTATCTGGAAACAAATGTATTGGATGGTGCTGGGTGCCATCGTTTTTACACTTATTATTTTCGCTGCTTTTTTTATAACACTTCGGGCACTTTTCAATCAAAAGAAATTAAGCGAGATTAAATCTGATTTCATCAATAATATGACCCATGAATTTAAAACGCCACTCGCCACAATTTCACTTGCCGTGGACGCTTTGAAAAATGAAAAAGTTATTAATGACCGGGCCAAAATGGATTATTTCTCCGGCATAATTAAGGATGAGAATAAAAGAATGAACAAACAGGTAGAAACCATTTTGCAAGCTGCGCTTTTAGACAAACAAGAAATTCAGTTGAATGAAAAGCCCGTGCACGCCCACGAACTTATAAAGGCCGCAATTAACAATATTAATCTGCCCCTGGCCGAAAAAAATGGAAAGTTAGAAGTTCATCTCGATGCAACGAACGACCTGATACTTGGGGATGAAGTCCATTTCATAAATATTATTAATAACCTCTTGGACAACGCAGTTAAATACTCAAAAGAAAATTTGCTTATTAAACTTACTACGTCAAACTTCAATGCCCACTTGCGTATAAAAATTGAAGACAACGGAATTGGAATGAATAAAGAAACGCTTCACCGTATTTTCGAAAAGTTTTATCGTGCTCATACCGGCAACATTCATAACGTGAAAGGTTTCGGCCTCGGCCTTAGCTATGTAAAAACAATTGTAGATGCCCATAAAGGGAAAATAAAAGCAGACAGTACGCCCGGAAAAGGAAGTTGCTTTACAATAGATTTTTCGGTTTTAAAGCCGCAACTGTCCTAAAAATGAAAGGCAGTTTTTTACCAATTATTTTTCATTTTTTACTAAATTTTTAATTCAGTTTTATAGGCCGAATTAAGCAGTCAATTATTTTTCCCGCACACAATTCTCGTGGGCAATATTCTCCTTCAAATATTTATTAGACACAAGTGAAAACCGGGCTTTGACAGTGCTTGTAGTTCTTGTTCATGTTGAAGAATCTCAACTTCTTCACAACTTATATATCATGACAATCGATATAAAAAAATTCGGCGCCCGTTTATGAAGTAAAAGATTCAGAATTGCCAGGACTGGCGACAACCCGGTAGCACCGATTTAAAGGCGTTGGGTGATCAATTGTTGGGGAATAATAAGTTTATAGGTTTAAAAGTGCGATCCACAGTTATGCTCAACGGGAATAATTATATTGTCAATCCTCTATATCCTGGTTAAAATAATCTTATAAAAAGTTAACCGCGTTGAGTGTCCAGGTTTGGAAGGAAGATTTTTAAAAATAAACTAAAAAGCAATTAGGTTGAGGAAAATTGGTGTCAATAACATAACAATTTCGCAAATGATAAGGAGTAGAATCACCTCTCAATTTACTAACGCCCTCTCAAGAGAATTTATTACATTGGTTGCACGGCAGAATAAGGAAGGAAACATTTATGGGCTTACCTATGTGGATGTAAAAAATAAATGTATGTTCAACGGCAGTGATCTGGGCAAAGAATTTAGCGCAAAAGGTATTTTGGAAAGGTTTATAATAAACCGCCATCAATTATACTAATATAAATAATTAGTTGTATCTTAGGTTTCTAAAATTTGAGATATGCGTTCCTTACAAATTGCTGCTCATTTTACAAATGCTGCGGTTCAAAGCAAATTATCAGCAAGCAGAA
>JBBRSV010000025.1:0-43969 GCA_038245055.1 Chitinophagales bacterium
AATATTGTGGACAATGTGGTTAAAGGTGAAAGCTATTTTTATAATGAAGTGCAAAGAATAAAAAATACAATACTTAAAATAAATGATGGCCGAAAGTGGCTTATTCTTATCGATGAATTATTTAAAGGAACTAACGTACAGGATGCTATGAAATGTAGTACGGTAGTAATTGAAGGCCTCTTAAAAATAAAGAGTTCGCTATTTATTCTCTCCACACATTTGTATGAAATAGGCGACGCATTAAAAGATTATCCCAATATAAATTTTAAATATTTTGAAACGAATGTAGCCGATGAAGAGCTTTCTTTTAGTTATAAACTTAAAGATGGTATTAGCAATGACAGGCTTGGGTATTTAATTTTGAAAAGAGAGAAAGTGATTGAACTGCTTGAGAAATTATAAAATAAGAAATACCACCTCTTCTAATTCTATTCGCTTTTTTATTGCCTTACATGGTGGCTGGTAAATTATTTTGGCTAATTTCAATCCATGCTAGTCAAGACATTTGGAAGCGCTGTATATGGAGTAGAAGCAATTACTATAACCGTTGAAGTTAATGTAAGCAGTGGTAAATTTACTTCTATTGTTGGGCTTGCAGATAATGCCGTTAAAGAAAGCCTGGAGCGCATGGAGAGCGCCATTAAAGCCAATGGCTATCATTTTCCCAGAACAAAAGTGGTGGTGAATTTAGCGCCTGCTGATATAAAGAAGAGCGGAACTGCCTTCGATTTACCAATTGCAATAGCAACTTTAGGAGCAAGCGAGCAATTGGAGAATCCCGAAAAACTTACTGACTATGTTATAATGGGTGAACTTAGCTTGGACGGCACTGTTAGGCCCATTAAAGGTGCGCTGCCAATTGCCATACAGGCACGTAAAGAAAATTTTAAAGGCCTGATTCTTCCCAAAGAAAACGCTAGGGAGGCAGCAATGGTTAATAAATTAAACGTGTATGGTGTTGGACATATAAGTGAAGTGATTGATTTTTTTATTGATGAAAAATCTATTCAGCCAACGGTTGTAAATACAAGAGAAGAATTTGCCCATGCGCAAAGCGATTTTGAAATAGATTTTTGCGATGTAAAAGGCCAGGAAAATATAAAAAGAGCTTTGGAAATAGCTGCGGCAGGTGGCCATAATGCAATTTTAATAGGGCCGCCAGGCGCCGGTAAAACCATGCTTGCGAAACGCCTGCCAACTATACTTCCGCCTCTAACCTTATTAGAAGCATTAGAGACTACTAAAATTCATAGTGTGGCCGGCAAACTTCCTGAGAATGCAACACTCATTTCAAAGCGTCCTTTTCGCTCGCCACACCATACTATTTCAGACGCGGGATTGGTAGGAGGAGGTGGCATTCCACAACCGGGAGAAATTTCTTTAGCGCACAATGGTGTTTTGTTCTTGGATGAACTGCCGGAATTTAAGCGAACGGTTTTGGAAGTAATGCGGCAGCCGATGGAAGAAAGGAAAATTGTTATTTCACGGGCAAAAGTTACCCTTGAATTTCCAGCGAGCTTTATGTTGATAGCATCTATGAATCCTTGCCCCTGCGGTTATTACAATCATCCGGAAAAAGAATGCACATGCCCGCCAGGGGCGGTTCAAAAATATTTAAATAAAATATCTGGTCCCCTCTTAGACAGAATTGATTTGCATGTGGAAGTTACTCCTGTTGCATTTAGTGAGCTATCCTCGAAACAGGAATTTGAAAAAAGTGATCGTATACGTGAAAGGGTAATAAAGGCAAGAGAAACCCAGGCCGAGCGTTACAAGGATAGTGCAGGAGTTTATTCTAACGCACAAATGAGCAGCAAGATGCTGAAAGAAATTTGCGTAATAACACAAGCCGGTTCTAACCTTTTAAAAGTTGCCATGGAAAGGCTTAATCTTTCTGCACGTGCGTACGATAGAATTTTAAAAGTAAGCAGAACAATTGCAGACCTTTCAGGAAGTGATGATATAAAACCTGAACACCTTGCAGAAGCTATTCAATACAGAAGTTTGGACAGGGAAGGGTGGGCGGGATGAAACTTTTTTGGAAAGGTTTTTTTTACGGTTCTGATTTTATAAAGCACTAGCTAAACTTTTCCAAAGTTTCCACTTGTTGTCTAAATTTGCAAAATGAAAATTTTAATATCATACATTAAACCCTATAAATGGTTGGTTATATTGGCGCTTTTCCTTGCTGCTATGAACCAGACATTTTCCTTATTCGCCCCCGCAATTACCGGTCGTATTCTTGATTTATTTGTCAATCATCCGCATGTTTTCCCTGATAAAACTCCAAGGAATGAACACCAGTTTTTCTTCGGCAACGATTCTTATCATGGATTACTTTTTTTCTTGTTATTATTAATTAGCACTGCAATGGTGAGTCGGATTGCAAAGGCTTTCCAGGATTATTTCTCTAACGTACTTATTCAAAAATTTGGTGCAACTATTTTTACTGACGGCCTGAAACATAGCATGAGGCTTCCTTACCAGGATTTTGAAGATCAACGCAGTGGTGAAACATTGTCTATTCTTACCAAAGTAAGAGCAGACACTGAAAAGTTTATTACCAATTTCATCAATGTTTTTTTCGTCATCATTGTAAGCATTGTATTTATTTCCATTTATGCATTCAGGTTACATTGGGTAATCATGCCTGTGTATGCAATTGGTATCGTTCTAATAGCAGTTGTTACCAGTTTACTTAGCAGAAGAATTAAGCTTATACAAAAAAATATTGTAAACGAAACCAACGCCTTAGCGGGCTCAACCACTGAGTCGTTAAGGAATATTGAGTTGGTTAAAAGTTTAGGATTAACGGACCAGGAAGTAAACAGACTCAATAATAACACGTTTAAAATATTAAAACTGGAATTGCGTAAAGTGAAGAGCATACGTACCATAAGTTTTATCCAGGGTACGATGGTGAATTTTTTGCAGCAGTTAATTACGTTCACGCTGCTATGGCTCATATTTGGAAATGCGATCACGCCAGGTCAGTATCTTTCTCTTGTATTTTATAGCTTTTTCCTTTTTGCCCCAATGCAGGAAATTGGAAATATAATTATCTCGTATCGGGAGGCTGAGGCATCTTTAAATAACTTTCATACCCTTATGTTGAAGGCTCCTGAACTAAAGCCTGCCAAGCCTGTTACCATTAACAACGTTGAAGAACTGGAATTTCTTAATGTAAAATTTAAGCACCAATCGGCCCAACAGCCTGCTTTAAATAATATAAGTTTTGATGTGAAAAAAGGAGAAACAATTGCATTTGTCGGCCCGTCGGGGTCTGGTAAAACAACGCTTGTAAAGCTTTTGGTAGGCTTATATATTCCACAGCAAGGCCATATAAAATATAATAAAATCGATGGGAAGGATATTGACTTTGATGTACTTCGAACCCAAATAGGTTTTGTAACGCAGGACACACAATTGTTTGCCGGAACCATCCGGGAAAATTTACTTTTTGTAAATCCTTCAGCCACCGATGAGGAAGTACTTGATGCCCTTAGAAAAGCTTCCTGTAGCACAATACTGGCCCGTGCAAATAAGGGATTAGATACAGTTATTGGTGAAGGCGGTGTAAAAGTTTCTGGTGGTGAAAAGCAACGCTTGTCCATTGCCAGGGCATTACTTCGTCATCCTCATTTATTGATTTTTGACGAAGCTACATCCTCGTTAGATTCATTAACTGAAGAAGAAATTACCAATACTATTAAAGACGTCTCTTCTAAAAAAGAACAGATCACTATTTTAATTGCTCATAGATTAAGCACCATAATGCACGCTGACAAGATTTATGTCTTGGAAAAAGGCGAGGTTATTGAAACCGGTACGCATGAAGAATTAATTGGCCAGATGGGCTTATATTTTGCCATGTGGCGCCAACAAATTGGCGAGAGAAAGAAAATGGCCGCAGCGCCTGTTTTAAATTAGGAGTCGAACGAAACAGCATCTCGGTTAAGCATTTCCAATTAAAGTAACTTTGCGAAATGACAGAAGCAGCGGAACAAAAGCCAAAGCCAAACTTTATGTGGAGCCTGGTAACAATGCGTTGCCCGCGCTGCCGCAGGGGCGATATGTTCAAAGACAATAATCCTTATAAAAAATTAAACCTTACTCACATTTTTGAAATGTATGATCAGTGCCCGGTTTGTGGCCAGAAGTTTGACCTTGAACCTGGATTTTGGTATGGCACCGGGTACATCAGTTATGGTTTATTCGTTGTGTTTTCAGCAATTACTTTTATGGTATGGTGGGCTATTATAGGCATTAGTACAGAAGATAACCGCGTATTATATTGGTTACTAATTAACGGATTACTAATCGTGGTTTTACAACCGTGGTTCATGCGTTTCAGCAGAGTTGTGTACTTAAGTATCTTCGTAAAATATAGTAACAACTACGACAAAGAAGATGGAAAGACTTTCGACTTTTAGTAATAAACAAGTGGGCTTTCGTTCACTTGTCAATTACACAAACCATACTAAGTAGTAAACTTTTAAGCTGATTATAAGTTTACAACCTGTACCGCGGTTCCATAACACAAAATTTCGGTAACGCCATTCATTACTTCATTTGCGTCGTATCTTATATTAATAATTGCATTGGCACCTTTTTCATTTGCGTGCTGGATCATTTGCTGGTAAGCTTCCAATCTTGTTTTTTCGCACAGATCAACATAAATTGAAATGGTGCCACCTAAAAGTGTTTGTAAACCGCCGGCAATGTTGCCAAATAAACTTCTTGACCTTACGGTTATGCCACGAACAATGCCTAAATGCTTTGTGATTTTATATCCCTCAAGTTGATTGCTTGAAGTTATTAAATGCTCATCTACCATGGTAATGCTTTTTTATTAGTCAAATTTAACATACTTTTTCTGTAAGATTTTATTAGTACACTTTTTCTTTATTGGTTGTTCGTAATTTGCAATCCTTTGATTTTTTAAATTAAATATCTATTATAACACAATGTTACAAACCGCAGAAGACATTCGTCTGTTGAATGAAAAAATTAACCACTCGGCTTCTTTTATTGATAAAATTCATGCAGAGATTGGTAAAGTTATCGTAGGCCAGCACCATATGGTAGAAAGGCTTTTAATTGGTCTTTTAAGTAATGGCCATATTTTGCTGGAAGGGGTGCCAGGCCTGGCTAAAACACTTTCCATTAAATCTTTGGCAGGTACTATTAATGCACAGTTTAGCCGTATTCAATTTACGCCTGACTTGCTGCCGGCTGATGTTGTTGGTACCATGATTTATAATCAGCAAAAAAATGAATTTATGGTTCGTAAGGGGCCAATTTTTGCAAACTTCATTCTTGCTGATGAAATTAACCGTGCACCGGCAAAAGTTCAAAGCGCGTTGCTTGAGGCAATGCAGGAGCGCCAGGTAACCATTGGGAATCATTCTTATATTTTGGAAGAACCTTTTTTGGTTTTGGCAACTCAAAACCCCATTGAGCAGGAAGGGACATATCCACTGCCGGAAGCTCAGGTCGATCGCTTCATGCTTAAAGTGATTATCGATTACCCAACAAAATCTGAAGAACAATCTATTATCCGTCAAAATGTGCAGGGCTTAAAGCAGCCTCAAATTAATGCCGTTGTTTCAACTTATGAAATAGTAAATGCCCGTGAATTGGTGAGGCAGGTTTATATGGATGAAAAGGTTGAACAGTATATTATAGATATTGTGTTTGCAACACGCTTTCCTGAAACCTATAATTTGTCAAAATTAAAACCATTAATTTCTTTTGGGGGATCGCCCAGGGCAAGCATTAACCTTGCGTTGGCCTCAAAGGCTTATGCCTATTTAAATAAGCGCGGCTATGTAATTCCTGAAGACGTGAGAAATATATGTAAAGATGTTTTACGCCATCGCATCGGTTTAACATACGAAGCTGAAGCTGAGAACATAAATGTTGAAATGATTATTACAGAAATATTGAAAGTGGTAAATGTACCATAAATGATGAATGAACATTGACCTTTCAACATTTAATTATAATTATCTACGGTAATACAAATGCTCACTACAGCTGAAATAATAAAAAAAGTAAAGGAACTAGAGATCATTAGTAAGAAGATCACTACACATCTTTTTACAGGTGAGTATCATTCTGCCTTTAAAGGGAAAGGAATGCGTTTTAGGGAAGTGCGCGAATATTATCATGGAGACGATATAAGGTTTATAGATTGGAATGTCAGCGCTCGTTTTTCTCATCCTTTTACAAAAGTATTCGAAGAAGAAAGGGAACTAACAGTTATATTATTGGTAGACGTAAGTGCAAGTGCCTTATTTGGAACCTCGCATAGCACTAAAAGAAATTTGATAACGGAAATTGGCGCTGTACTTACTTTTAGTGCAATCAATAACAATGATAAAGTTGGTGTTATATTTTTCAGCGATAAAATTGAGAAATACATTCCTCCAAAAAAGGGCAAGCAGCATGCTTTATATATTGTGAGGGAACTACTAACGGCGCAGCCTAAACGTACAGGAACGAATATTAGTGAGGCATTAAAATTCTTTTCAAGGTCAAATCTTCATAAGAGCATCGCTTTTATTATGAGTGATTTTATTGATGAGCGATACGAAGATAAGCTGAGAGTTATGAGTAGCCGGCACGATGTGATCGGTTTAAAGATTTATGATAAAATGGATATGAAACTTCCGGACATTGGAATGATGGAAGTTGAAGACCTCGAAACCGGTAAAATACAATTGCTTGATACCTCAGATGCGTTAGTGAGGCATAATTATCAGCAAAATTTTTTAGAACAAACTGAAGCATGTAAAAATACTTTTAAAAAGTCCGGAGCTGACTTGCTGCATTTAAGAACAGATGAAGATTATGTGAAAATTCTGCAGCAGTTTTTTATAAGAAGAAGGAAATAAAGAGAAAAAGCAATTGAATAAAAGCGTTTATCATAGATGGTTAGTACTCGTGTTTTTTATAGGCGGTGTTTCTTGCGTACAAAATGTTTTTGCCCAATTACCAACTATAAAGACTTCGGTTGATAAAAACAATATTCTCATTGGCGAACAATTTCACTTTAAGGTTGAGACCTCTATGCCTGATAACACTTACAGGCTCTCGTGGTTTACAATGCCTGATAGTGTAGGCAATTTCCATGTAGTACGTCAAAATAAAATTGATTCTTCTTTTGTAAATGGGAATATAAATTTTAGCCAGGTAATTACTATTACCAGTTTTGATTCCGGAAGTCATATGCTTCCTTCAATGGTGTTGAACTTGGCAACATTGCAGGGTGATTCTTCCTTCAATTTATCTACTGATTCAATTCCTATTCAGGTTTCTTTTGCGCCGATGGATAGTGTGAAAACTTTTCATGATATAAAAGCAATCATCGAAGTTAAAAAAGAATGGGAATGGTGGTGGTGGGCTGTGCTGGCGATAGGGCTTTTACTAATCGCTTTGCTGATTTGGTTTCTTATTAAACGCGCTAAGAAGAAAAAAGCTAATCCTGAAGTTTTTAAGGTAAAAGCGTCACCTTACGACGAAGCGATGCAATCGCTTAATGAACTTCAGCAACAAAAATTACTTGAGAGTAATGACGTAAAGGAATATCATATAAGGCTTACAAATATTTTCAAACGTTACCTTTCAAGAAAGAATAATGCTGATAAAATGTACCTCACTACAGACGAGGTGCTCATGGAACTTAAAGAATTTAGCTTAAGCCAGGATCAAATCTTTGCTTTTGCAAATTGCCTTAGAATGAGTGACGCTATAAAATTTGCCAAATATTTGCCACCCCAAATTGAGAGCGAAAAATGTCTTGAACAAGTAAAAGAAATGATAATATCTATCAACAAAACGCTCAATATAAATACGGAAAGTGCTGTTTGATTATTTTAACGATATCACCTTTGGGCAACCGCTTTTTTTTGTTTTATTCGCCATAATTCCGGTGCTCATTTATTGGAAAATAACCAGGCGCAAAACTCAAACTGCAACTGTAAAAGTTTCTACTACAAAAGGTCTGTCACAAGCCCGTTCCTGGAAAAATACTTTTCATAATGTACCATTCATCCTGAGGCTTCTTGCATTAAGTTGTATAATTGTTGCACTCGCGAGGCCGCAGGTGAAATACGATGAACAGCAAACGGAAGGCGAAGGGATAGATATTGTTTTAAGCATTGACGTTAGTGGCAGTATGACTGCCCAGGACTTTAGCCCTAACAGAATGGAGGCAGCAAAAAAAGTTGCCGAAGACTTCGTAAATGGTAGGCCTGACGATCGCATGGGAATTGTGATTTTTTCAGGAGAAAGTTTTACGCAGTGCCCACTCACTACTGATCATTATGTACTAATCAGCCAGATCGAACAAATCAGGAATGGCCTTCTTGAAGATGGAACAGCCATTGGTTCAGGGTTGGCAACCAGTGTGGACCGGCTTAGAAGTAGCAAGTCAAAAAGCAAAGTGGTAATCCTTTTAACGGATGGTATTAACAACGGAGGCCTTATAGATCCTGCAACAGCAATGGAAATTGCAAAGACTTATAAAGTAAAAGTATATACTATCGGGGTAGGCACTGATGGTTTTGCTCCCACGCCCGTAAGTACACCTTTGGGCATTGTGATGCAAAATGAAAAAGTTGCTATTGATGAAAAACTTTTAAAAAATATTGCCGATCAAACTGGTGGAAAATATTTTCGCGCTACTGATAATAAAAGCCTCGCAAATATTTATGCAGAAATTGACCGGCTGGAAAAATCAAAAGTACAAATAACCACGTTTCATAGATTTACTGAAAAATTTTACCTACTCATTTTTGCCGCAATGATTTTTCTTTTCATCGAATTTGTATTAAGAACTACACTGTTTAAAAAGTTTCCATAGCCGTCAATTCTATTGCTCCTCCACATCAATCTTACTAACTTACACCCATGAACGCACTTGTTTATAAATCAACGGGCAGTTGGTATGTGGTAAAAGACGAAGACGGTGAATTTTATAATGCCCGTATAAAAGGCAAATTTAAAATTGATGATATAACTTCAACAAACCCGGTAGCAGTAGGAGATGAGGTAGAAGTGGATAAAGAAGATATCCAGGAAGCTTCTGTGGTTATTAGCACTATTCATCCGCGAAGGAATTATATTACAAGACAATCACCACACAATAAACATCAGCACCACATAATTGCGTCTAACCTTGATCAAAGTATTTTATTTGCCACGCTTAAAGATCCTAAAACTTCCCAGGGCTTTATTGATAGGTTTCTCGTGGCTTGTGAAGCTTACCATGTTCCTGCAATAATTGTTTTTAATAAAAGCGATCTCTATAAAAAAAAGGAATTGGAAAAGTTAAATGAACTCACATCAACTTATGAGAAAAATGGCTACAAAGTTTTATCAATGAGCCTTGAAAAAAATGAAGGCGTGGATGAAGTGAAAGCGCTTTTGAAAAATAAAACAACCTTGCTTAGTGGTCATTCTGGTGTAGGAAAATCTTCATTTATAAATAAAGTTTTTCCGGAGCTAACACTTAAAACGCAAGATGTAAGTGATTGGAGTGGTAAAGGGCTTCATACTACCACGTTTGCTGAAATGTTTGATTTGATAGAAGGCGGCAAAATTATTGATACGCCGGGTTTACGCGAATTTGCTTTGATGGATATTGAAAAGGAAGAACTTGCTCATTATTTTCCGGAAATGAAGGCGGTTATGAATGAATGCCGGTTTAACAATTGCATTCATGTTGAAGAGCCTGGTTGTGCTGTTAAGACGGCCGTAGAAGAAGGGAAGATTGCTGCAAATCGTTATATAAGTTACCTGAATATTCTTGGAACAATTGATACAAAAAAATGGTGAAAGGCAGTTTTTATTGATAAAAAATACGGCTACACCTAAAATGCATTCCTTTCTAAAAACTTAGCCACTTCGCGCACTGCCTTGTTACCTTTAGCAATGCCTTTGGTATTGTGAGGCAATATAGAAACGCCATTAAAAATATTATAGTGAAGCGTTAGAAAATGATTTTTATACCTAAAATCCCAGTCGAGTGTATCGGCGTCATCAATCTGGTTTATAAATTTTACATTCAACCCATCCGTAAGTGTATCCGCGATTGAATAGAATTTTGAAACACCGCAATTGTCGTCTATGACAGCTTCTGTTCCTCCGAAATTTGTTTTTAAATGATAACACATAAAGGTTGGGTTTGGATTATTAGTATATACGAAATTTTGTTTTTTTATGATTTAAATTTTTTCGCTTTCCTTGCTGCTTTAATTGCGGCTTTATCTCCGGATAAAATTCTTTCAGCTCCAACATTTTTTCCATTGGTCGGGCATCCATATTTTTCTTTCTTTTTTAATACAGAACATCCTGAAAGTATCCAGACAAAAAGAACAACTTTAAAAATTTTCTTCATCACTGCAATTTTTAGCCCGCTTTGGAAATTCATTGTTAAGAATTCAATAAAAAACTTAACCCATAAATAAAAATTTCTAAGACTAATTTTTTAAACCTTGTTATTCCTTAAACCAACCTGCGTACATCACATAATTATCAGCAATCCTGTTTATTTCGCCGCTAATAAGCGCTTCAGAAATATCCTTGACCTTTTTTGCAGGTACGCCTGCGTAAATTGATGCGGATTCTATAACGGTGTTTTCAAGAACAACGGCCCCGGCAGCTATGATACTGTTACTGCCAATTTTTGCATGATCCATTACAATAGCGCCCATGCCAACAAGCACATTATCCTCTATAACGCATCCATGTACGATTGCATTGTGTCCGATGCTGACATTATTTCCAATCTCAGTTGCCGCTTTTAGGTAAGTACAGTGTATAATTGCACCATCCTGTACGTTTACTTTGTTCCCCATTCTTATACTGTTTACATCTCCACGTATCACTGCGTTAAACCAAACACTGCAATCATCACCCATAATTACGTCGCCGGCAATAGTTGCATTTGGAGCGATAAAACAGTTATTGCCGGTTACCGGTGTTATACCTTTTACTTCAATAATAAATGACATAATTTTTATTTTTATTTGCCGTGAAAGAAATTTAGAAAGCGGTTTGCGGCACTAAAATGCTTCTTTCATTTTATTAAATACGAAAAAAGTTTTATGCGAATAAAAAAAATATTCTTCAAAAGGTAAAAAAAGCTTTCATTAATTGTTATACTAATTTCGTTAAAAATAACCGAATGTAAATCCTCATAAACATCATATTCGTTTTTATTTGAATCAAATTATTTAAAATAACTTTTTTACTGTGACCAACCGGCAAATATTTTTAAATCATATTGGGCAAACATCACCTGCACCGTTGCTGCTTGAAATTGTAAAAGCAGAAGGTTGCAAATTGTATGACGTTAATAACAAAGAATATATTGACCTTATTGGCGGTATAAGTGTGTGTAATATCGGTCATGGAAATCAGCAAGTGAAAGACGCGATTAATGAGCAGGTGAATGCTTACCTGCATGTAATGGTGAACGGAGAATTGGTTTTGTCGCCGCAAACTTCCTTTGCAAAAATGCTCACGGATTATCTTCCGCCATCGCTCAATTCTGTTTTCTTTACTGCCTCCGGAACAGAAGCAACGGAAGGCGCAATGAAATTGGCAAAAAGATTTTCGGGCAGAACGCAAATTGCTGCATTCAATAATAGTTATCACGGTAGCACACAAGGCGCCTTAAGCATTATGGGTAGCGAATATTGGCGCAACGCCTTTCGACCATTGTTGCCGGATATTTTACATCTTACTTTTAATAATTTCAAAAGCCTTGAATCTATAACAAATCAAACTGCATGTGTTGTTGCAGAAACGATTCAGGCAGAGGCGGGTGTAATTGTTCCCGATATAAAATGGATGCAGGCGCTACGAAAGAAATGTGATGAAACAGGAACACTTTTAATACTTGACGAAATTCAATGTGGCTTTGGCCGAAACGGAACGCTTTGGGCTTTTCAGCAATTTGATATAATACCAGATATATTACTATTAGGAAAAGCACTTGGCGGCGGCATGCCATTAGGTGCATTTATTGCAGATAAAAAATTAATGGATTTGCTCACCAATAACCCGGTACTTGGCCACATCAATACGTTTGGCGGGCACCCAGTTTGCTGTGCTGCAGGTTTGGCTGCCATGAAAGTTCTGATAGACGAAAATATTATCCGGGATGTATTTGCGAAGGAAAAATTTTTCCGCTCTCAACTCAACCATAATAAAATAAAAGCAACCAGGAGTTGTGGTTTGATGATCGCCCTTGAATTTGAAAGCTTTGATCAAAATAAAAAAGTTATTGATGAACTTATTGAAAAAGGGGTATTTACTGATTGGTTTTTATTTGCGCCGGAATGCTTGAGAATTGTTCCGCCACTAACAATTACTACCGAAGAAATTGAGCATGTATGTAAAATCATCAACAGCATCGCTTTGTAAGGGAATTTTTTTGATAAAAAATTTTTTTACACCCTGCTTTCTTAAAGTAAAATAATGCAGGATTTCCATAAAAAATGAGCCGATCATTATCAGCTCTTTTTCTTTTTTTATAAATGAAATCGGTGACTTTAAAAATCGAGTCCCATACTAAAATAATAAATTGGTTTGCCACGGAAAAAACCATTCATTGGCCATCCTGCATCAAACTTTAAAAAGTATCCCAACAAAGTACTTCTGGCGCCGAAGCCATATCCACCAAGGAAAGGGCCAATGCCAGGTGCTTTAATATTTACCTGCACTGTTGGATCCTGGCTTGAATAAGTAATTGAAGGCCGTGAAAGTTTGCTATAGGCGCCATTCCATGCAGATCCAAGATCAACAAATTGGATTAACTGAAAATTTCTTATAAAAGCATTATTGATGGGCTTGCTAAAAAATGTTGTAAAAACCGGCAACCTGAATTCACTATTGATAACCGTTGCATTATTACCGTTAGCGGCATTTTGTATAAAGCCTCTTAAGTTTTCTGCAAGCGATTGAAAGGCATAGTCCACATCCCGCGCGGGTTTGTTTGCCGGGTTAAAATAACGGTATGTCTGCCGGCCATTTACGGTCTTTTCATTACTGCTAAACATAAACCAATTATCTATTCCGCCGAGGTAGTAAATAAGCTTTTGATTGCCCCAGCTAAAATCACCGGCGACACGGCCAGCCCAAATAAAATTGCGATAGATAGGAAAATAAGCTCTTGCATCAAATCCAAAATTAAAAGTGTTTCGCCCTTCATTCACTGAAAGTTTGCTTATCTGCGAATTGTAATCAATGTAGGCTTTATAACGTATGCCATTTAAAATATTTTGTGCAGGATTTACGGTATTGTCGTACACATATTCCAAGTGCAACAGCCCGTAGCTTTTGTTTATCTCCGGGGCGTTTAACGAAATATCATCATAAGCATTTACGACTGCGCGGTCTCTCCTAACGCCCACTTTTAAACGCAAACTTTTAGTTACGTCAAAAGGAAAACTTAAGTTGAACTGGTATAAGTTGGATATTACTCTTCCAGGGTAAGCGCTTGTTGAATCAAACCCAAAACTTACCTCCTGCACATTTCTGTAATAAGTGAGGCCCCAGTCAATTCTTCTTTTTAAATTATTAAACTCAAGTAGCCAATCGTTATCTTTTAAATTAGTTGAAAGCCGATAGCCGCCTGAAATTTTCATGTCTTCCATTATATCAGCAGTGCCAAGGCGAAGCGTGCCATCAAGCCCGTTATTTGACGTGAGCGTAACAGGTCCCGCGCCACCCTGGTACAATTGGTACCGTGAGCCGAGCACATCATTATTAAAACCAGAAACTATATAATCTGTTGCGAATTTTTTTGGCTTATAAGGGTATAATTTTAGCGTTGATAAAACAGTAGGTTGTCCCGGTTTTTCAGTTCCGTACATCTTCCCGGTAGTTGCGCTATC
Source organism: Chitinophagales bacterium (assembly GCA_038245055.1). Lineage (GTDB taxonomy): Bacteria > Bacteroidota > Bacteroidia > Chitinophagales > Chitinophagaceae > Ginsengibacter. The sequence goes on from JBBRSV010000025.1 coordinate 13,911, forward strand.
CCGCTTCTCATCTTTAAATTCGTTTTGAAAAATATCCTGTTTTTTCGCGGTATCTACCGGCGCCGATACAATCTCTTGTCCTTTGGAAATTTTATCAAATTCCATTAACCGCTTCATGTAAGCCGTTGGTGTTGCGCTTACATTTCTTTTCCGAAGCGTGTTTTCATCTATCTTAAGTTTGTATAAAATTTTATCATCGCCCTGTCTTGTCACTTCGCTCACCTGGTGATTTTCGCCAGCTTCGCGGGTTTCCAAAAGGCTCGTTTCATAGTTCGTTAATGGAAACACGTAAGCAGAATCGTTAGTAACAGATACAACAGCCACGGAATCTACATCTTGTTTTTTATACGCTTTCAAGAGGGAATCTACTTCTTGCGCAGAAGGGTTGCGAAGCACATCATCCCCTACAAGAACCAGCGTATCCAGCCCAGCTGATTTAGTGGTAAAAAAGCCTGCATACCGGTTACCGACACCATTTTCATCGCTTACAAAGGTGAAATGGTTATTGCTGTATTGTGTAGGATAACGCGCATCGCCAAACTTTAAATCGGTCAGTTGTGTTATTTGGTTTAATTCGGGTTTGTCGGTAGTAAAATCTGTAATCAGGAAAATATTAAACCTGTTTCTTAACAGGGAAGAATCTGTGCCTTTTACATTTGGCGCCGGGCGGTTACTTGAAAAAATAATTCCCAACTTACCAGGAAAAGTTACAAATGACGGATCCAAATCATCATAAACATCATTGGTCACTTGCCTCATTTTGTCATTTTCTATATCATAAGTATAAATGTCGGAGTGCCCGTTTTTTACAGCGCTAAAAAGCAGCGACTGGCTGTTAATCATATACTTCATATCCTGCACCTGGTCAAAGCGATCGGTAAGGTCTCTCTTGTAAGGCTTAACTCTTGTGATAGCGTCAAACACAAAAAGTTTTATGCGGCCTTCTTCACTATACAAAACTGAAAGCCTTGAGCCTTTTTGATCCCAGGCCATCATTGGGTAATTTGGATTTATCTCATCGATCTTACTTTTTGCCCCAAATTTCAACAAGGTTTTATCTTTATCATCTTCGTTAAGCAATAACCTGTATTGTCCTTTTTTATATTGAACAACTGCAAAAGAACTATTGCGTTTGTTTGGATTTACATTAAAGTGGAAATAATCAATTCTCTTGCCTACAGTAAAATCGTTGATCTCACTTCCTTTAGGATAATTTCTGCGTCGAGAAATATCTTTATCATATTTTTCTTCCTCGTACTGCATAAAATCAGCAAGCACTTCTTTAAATTTCCTTTTCTTGGTTACTTGTTGCGAAGCCCGGTTTAGGCTTTTGTAAACTCTTGCGAGGTATAATAAATAAGTAGTGTTTTCTCTTTTATATTTTTCTTCAATGTAATACCAAAAGGCATGGCCTGCAAGCAAAGGCTGATCAAATGCAAACTGGTAAAAGTTCTTGTAGTTGCCACTCAGTATTTCACTTTTTAACTGGTCATCAAGTTGTGTGCTCCAGTTTTGCCCGGCATAGGCAACATAACCGTCGATAAGCCATTGTGGCAAATCAAGCAAAGCCTGGTTTCCAGCCACTTCACCAAGGTCTTCTCCAAAAAGCAAATTTTCCGTAAGCACTTTTGCAATGCCTTCGCGTATTTGATTGCGCAGGTGCGCATGATTGTTATCGTAATAAACAATCATTTTGTTGTTTACTAATTTTGTAAGTCCGCCGGAGCTTTGCCATTCAATTCCTATCCCGATATTACTTTGTTGCAGGTCATTAAAACTATTATAAATAACAATGTTTGCGCGACGTTGTAAACTGTTTTCAACAAATTTTTCAAGCCCGGGCAATTCTTCTTCTGCAACCTGCGCTACGTATTTTGCCAATTCCTGCCCGCCCTGGTTAAAATATGCATTGAAGTTCCTTGACTGATAATATTGCCAGGTAAAGTTTTTATATTGAACCCTATTTTTACCAAACTTCACACTGCTTACCTGTGCATTTGCCACTAAACCAAGGATAAAGAAAACATTAAATAAGAGAAAAATTTTTTTGACAATCGGTTTCTTAAGATCTTGCATGTACGGTAGGTTATAATTGACCTAAAATTAAAGGATTCGCTTTAATAAGGGAAATGAATTTAATCGATTTTTATATACGTTATGCTGCAAATCAAAGTTTTAACTTTTAATCCTATACAGGAAAATACCTACGTGCTTTACAACGAGTTTAATGAATGCATCATTATTGATCCTGGTTGTTATTTTGATGAAGAAAAAGAAGCCTTAAAATCCTTTATAGAAAATAATAAGTTGCAACCTAAATTATTGCTGAATACGCATTGTCACCTGGACCATGTGTTTGGAAATAAATATATTGGCGAAGAATATAAATTGACGCTTCAAATTCATAAAGAAGAAGAGCAGGTTTTAAAAATGGCACCGGCATCCGGGCTGATGTTCAATCTTCCATTTGATAATTACACTGACGAACTTGTTTTTTTGGAGGAAGGTGATATGGTATCATTAAGAGATGATGAGCTTGAAGTAATTTTTGCTCCTGGCCATTCTCCCGGAAGTATTTGTTTTTATTGCCAGAAGCAAAATTTTATTATCGGAGGCGATGTTTTATTTCGGAATAGTATTGGCAGAACAGATTTGCCTGGTGGAAACCATGAAGGACTGGTGAAAAATATAAAGGATAAGCTGCTTATATTACCTGCCGGTGTAAAAGTTTATCCGGGCCATGGCGCTCCTACAACAATTGGCGACGAAATTAAAAACAACCCATATTTAAACTAATTTTTTTGATGATGAAATGAAGGTAAGGATCATTAAAAATCGTTTTTATTTCCTTTCCATTACCAGTTCAATTAAAACGCCGTTTGTATCTTTTGGGTGAAGAAAACAAACCATTTTATTATCAGCCCCTTCCTTCGGTTTTTCATTTATAAAAACAAATCCTTCTTTAATAAGGCGTCTCACTTCTTCTTCTATATTGTCCACCTCGAATGCGATGTGGTGAAGCCCTTCTCCTTTTTTTTCTATAAATTTATTGATCACGCTACCCGGCGCATAAGCTTCCACCAATTCAATTTTTGTTTCTCCCTTTTCAAAAAAAGCAGTGTTCACCTGCTCCGTTTCTACGGCCTCGGTTTTATAGCAAGGCGTGTTTAATAATTTTTCAAAAAGTGGTATTGAAACAGATAATTTTTTTACAGCAATTCCAATATGTTCAATCTTCTTCATAAAATATTTTAATCAAAAATATGCTTAACTGAAAAGAATAATTACAAAAAAGGGATTTCATTTTTTTAACACCGATAAATAATTTTCCACAAATTAAATGCTTACATTCTCTACGAACACAACAACGAAAATTTATTAAGTTTTCTTCCATTTAAAAAAAAATTATGATAGCAACAACAAAACAAGTTGAGATAGGACACCTAAAATCCGCTGACTACCAGGAACTGCTTGTCGCAATGAAAGCCGCGTATTCAAACTGGCAGGGAAGCTATTGGACTGTAGAAACCATTAATAAGCTGATCAACAAATTTCCCCAGGGGCAAATAGTAATTAAAGTAGACGGAGTAGTAGTTGGTTGTGCTTTGTCGCTTATTGTCGATTATGATAAGTATGGAGACACACATACATACAAACAAATTACAGGTAACTATACTTTTAGCACACATGATCCAAAAAATGGGGATATTTTGTACGGTATTGAGATTTTTATCCATCCTGATTACAGGGGACTAAGACTTGGGCGGCGGCTATATGACGCACGCAAAGAATTATGCGAGCAGCTAAATTTACGTGCAGTTGTTTATGGCGGACGAATACCTGAATACCATAACCACGCTGCCGAACTTACACCAAAGGAATATATTCATAAAGTAAAAACAAAAGAAATTTATGACCCGGTGCTCTCATTCCAAATTGCAAATGATTTTCATGTAAAAAAAGTATTAAAGAATTATTTACCTGAAGATCATGATAGTTTAGAGTTTGCAACCCTGCTACAATGGGATAATATTTATTATACAAGTGAGGCAAAGAAATTATTCAGTACCAAAACATACGTGCGGATTGGTTTGATTCAATGGCAAATGCGCCCTTATGCTAACCTGGATGAAATGTTTACACAGGTTGAATTTTTTATAGATTCCATTGCGGCTTATAAAAGTGATTTTGCGTTATTGCCTGAATTATTCAATGGCCCGCTTCTTGCGGAATTTAATGAGATGACAGAGGCAGATTCTATGCGTGCTCTTGCAAAATATACACCTGAATTAAAGAAGCGCTTTAGGGAGCTTGCAATAAAATACAATGTAAATATCATAACGGGAAGTGTTCCCAGTATTGAGGGTGATCTACTTAAAAATGTTGGATACCTCTGTCACCGAAATGGAAGCGTTGAACAATACGAAAAAATTCATATAACGCCGGATGAAAGTAAATTTTGGGGAATTCGCGGTGGCACAACGTTGAAGGTTTATGATACTGATGCGGGCAAAATAGGCATATTAATTTGTTATGATGTTGAGTTTCCTGAATTGCCAAGATTACTTGCAGAACAAGGTATGCAAATATTGTTTGTACCATTTTTAACCGACACACAAAATGCGTATAACCGTGTACGTTATTGCGCGCAGGCCAGGGCTATTGAAAACGAATGTTTTGTTGCTATTACCGGTTGCATTGGCAATTTACCTAAGGTAGAAAATATGGATATTCAATATTCGCAGTCGGCGGTATTTACTCCTTGTGATTTTGCATTTCCTTCTAATGGAGTAAAAAGCGAAGCAACCGCAAATGCTGAAATGATTTTAATTGCCGATGTGGATCTTTCACTTCTCGATGAATTACATTCCCGTGGCAGCGTAAGAAATTTAAAAGACCGGCGCACTGATTTTTATGAATTAACACTAATAAACCAGCCGTCCATTTAACTATTAAATTAAATGCTTGGCTACCTAAAGGACATGCTGAATAGCCTTATTAAATTATTAATCTTACTCCGCCTAAGTCGGCTAAACGATGCGGAAACCGATCACTGGGCGAGCCTATGAACATGAAGTTTTGAGGAACATCCCATTCTTTACTGAGCTTGTCAATTATTTCAGGACCGAATACCCCAGGAATCTGAACATATTCAATTCTAATATCAGGATACGCACGGTCGAGTGCTTCAAAATCGCGGATAAATGTTTCACTAAGTTGATTCTCTTTTTGCAATACCGTAACGATTTTTAACTTTTGAGTGATCTCATTTTCCTTAACATAAATGATCACCTTATTAAGTATGGCAATGTCATCTCCTTTAGTAAAATAAACGAACGCCTGGCTGTTCAATTTTCTCATCTCCTTGGTAAGATGAAAGCGGCTGAAAAGAGAAGCTTTTTGTATTTTATCAAATATAGTGTTTACGTTTAGCAGCAGGTATTTTATTACTGCCTTTCTTTTTAGAAACAGGTTAATGATGAGCAATGCAGGAACAAAATATTGAAGAAATACTACAAGGTAATCCGGATGGAGTTTTATGTTTCCATACAATGCTATTAACACTCCTAAAATACCGAAACCCACAACTGCCGGGGTTGCATATTCCGGCCTTGGTAACCTGGCTCGTTTTGCTTTTAGCAATAAATTTCCAATACCAAAATAAATCATTACAGAAAGGAATGAAATGGTATACACGCCGGCCAACGGACCGAGTTCACCCTCCGTTATGAATAAAACAGACAGACATAGCAGGTAAAAAAGAATCAAAATTCGCGGGGAACTATTTCGCTTGTTTTCTTTGAGCAAAAACTGCGGTAATATTCTGTCCAGTGTCATTCGTTTTAATAACCCCCCCACGCCAACGAAGGAAGTAAGCACTGCCCCACTAAGAACAAGAACTGCGTCGATCGAAATAATTGCTGCAAGCCACGAGCCGCCGGTTTTGCCTCCCATGAATGATAACAAAGCTTCCTGGTGGTGGCCGACATCGCTTAAAGGCAATACCATTACAGCCAACAAAGCTATGGAGGGATTGATAATGGTAACGGCGATCCACATGTTTCGCAATGTTTTTGGAAACACTCCCGGCTTTTGTTCTTCAACAAAATTTGCAGAACTTTCAAAGCCGGAAATTCCTAACATCGCAGTACTGAAGCCCAGGAATAGCACCGTAAATAAACTACCGTTAATGGGTGCATGAAAATTAATTTTTGCAAGATCAAATCCATTTACTGCCACAAAATAAATTCCACTGCCGATAAGCAATAGCATGACAGATAAGTGAATTATAAAAATTACAACTGCGACAATTGCCGATTCGCTGATACCCGAAATAGTAAGAATTAAAAAAGTTGTAAGAATAACTACCGTCGCAATTATTACCGGTATAAATGAAAATATACTATGTAAATATTTCATGGCTTCCGTAGCGGAAATTACCGCAGTGGCCATATACGAAAGGATCGTAAGGCAGGCGGCTACTGAAGCATTACTTTTACTGGTTGTATTTAATAACACGTTATATGCTCCGCCGTTAAGTGGTAATGCACCCACCACTTCTCCATAAATTTTTCTAAAAAGAAACAACACGAGCGCTACTAACAGTAAGGCTATAAACGCATATTGACCTGCATATACAATAGTGAGTGCCGAAACATAGAGACAGGAAGATGTGATATCATTTCCACATATAGCAGTAGCAGCAAGTTGTTTTAGCTTTTTAGGATGACTTCTGGTTTCAATCATGTTTCAAATGTACTTCTATTGAATATAGATAATTCCTGAATAAGGCAAAAATAAATTTATATATACCATTCATATTATAGCAATAATGATTGTTGAATTTGCTTAAATGAAAAGGAAAAAAATCAGAATTTAAATGCAACACTTGCTTTAATTCCAAACTTGGGAATACCGGGGTTGTTTAGATAATTCAACCTCCATACAGCGTCGATCCTTAGGGCGTGAAAAATATTATCTATACCAATGCCTGTTTCCATATATGGATCTTTATCAGGTACCGTGAAATGATAGCTTATAGTAGAATCATAATATCCGTTAGCAATTTTATTGGCCTGCGACATGCCACCAATTACCCCCTTAAATGAAATGAGAGAACGCCATTTTAATTTTTTTAATAATGGAATATATTTAAAAGGAAAGCTGCCAAAATTTTGTTGAACAGAAAGGCTTGCATATTTATCAGTTACAAACTCAAAGCGGTTCATATTATTAAAAGCATATTTATTATAATAATAAGTGTCATTGCCCTTAAGCACATTTAATAACACTATCGGCAATACGCCGTTTGTAATTCCCGCATCTACTATATATGAAAGTGTTCCAATTCTGCCATCCGGAAAATTATGCTCTAAATAAAAATTCCATTTACCAAAATTAAGATCACTCTTAAAAATTCCATTGTTCACCTTTATTCCTTTTGTGTAACTCAACGTTATGATGGGATAATAGCCACCAAGGCTGCCGCGCCTGTAATGCTGGGTAATAAATCTTTCCTTGTGAGACCATCTTAAGGAAAATGTCGCATCATTTACTGTATAATTATTTGTTTCATTTAGGCTGTCAGTATAAGGTTTAAAATCACCATAAGTGTAATAAACATTAAAGAAAGGCGTGAGCACATTGTGATTAACATCAACTTCTATCGCCCAATCATTGCTCAAATATTTTAGAAAATCGACGTCTGTGTATTTACTATTGATGAGCCTCGATTGGCTGGATTTTACTCTCCTTAAAAAAGCTGCGAAAATGGAATTTTGATCCAACTCATCGCTGTGGTTATAAGTTCCGGTAATATCGTTGCTGTACTCCAATCTCAACGTTGACCATTTCCTGGGATTTAAAACAAAAACGGATCCAAGCAAGTAACGAAATTGTTTGTCCCGCGTCGCATAACCTGCATATCCTTTTAGTTGTATGCGGCTGTTAAACTTATAATTTGTTTTCAAACCAAAAGTAAACCTGTTACCTTCTACAATATTATTGGTATAGATGTAATAAATATCGCCAAGATCTACGTGGCCTGCGCTGTAATAACCACTGCCCAAAGCAGAAATAATTTTAGCATACGCAATTACCGCAGGAATTTTTGTGAGCGTATCCATTAAAAGATAAACCGATTTTTCTGACTTACTTAATGGCTCAAATCTTTGAATGGGATTCATCTTAGCCGTGTCGGCGGCATAGGCAGAAATTGAAACAAATTTTTTATCGAATGCTGTATCAATAGAATTATTATTTAAAATGATATCATGATACAAAGTAGTTTTTCTTGCAATAACGCCGGTCTGTTTTTTTAACGGCACCACCAGGTCCATAAACAAAACAGTTTTCTCCGGAAAAAATTTAGGTTGATTTTCTGCTTCAAAGAATTGAGAAATTTCAAACTTTTTTACAAAATTTACATTGGCATTTTTATCCATATGCATCACCAACGACTTAATTGCAAATGATGTATCTGCTATCCATAAATATCCGTTGAACGTGTTGCTACCAAAATGTGCCGGCGAAAATTGCACCTGGATGCAACGATGATTTCCAAAATAGAGTGTATCTAAAATATTATAGTCATAAAAATTTAAAGCGTTGTCGGCGATGGGGCTTACAAAATTTACATCAACCAGCTTTATATTATTATTATAAATATTTATCTTTTTATAAAGGCCGTCAACATAAGTTAATATTGATTTATTATCAAACCCTGAACTCTTAATGGACGTATAATCATATCTTTCTTTTTCAGGGCTTCGCCGATAATAATAATTTGAATTAGTTTCTGATAAAAATACCGGAAGAAGTTTATCGTGGTCTGCAGTAGTATCCTGGTTATTAAATGCAAATGCCAGCGGCCGCATTAATTTATTCTTCTGCAATTTCTCGGGAAGATTCTTAAGGTCAACTTCCATCTTATCATACATTTGGCATTGAAACGTTGTGCTATTAAAAGCATCATTGGCGTCCTTATTTTTTATAACCTTAAGTATGAGTCTTTGTGCCTTTGTGTACTTCGATTTAAAGGCAATTACTACCGCTGCCATCGAGTTTTCTGCTGGCGTTGCTGCAAAGTTTACTACCTGTTCCGATTGCTTTGAGAGACTTTTTGAAACTGTTTTATAACCAATCATTGAAATGGAAATAGAGTCGGTCCTGTTACTTATCGCAAACGCAAATTCTCCATGTTCATCGGTAATCACACCATTACCCGAATTCTGTGCATATACGCTGCATGAAATTAGTGGAAGGCCTGTTTTAGCATCCGTCACCTTTCCCGTAATTACACGATCCTGGGCACTTGCATTAAAACAAATGATACACAGGATGGCACACAATATTTTATATGGTAGATATAATTTTATAAACGGGTAGGCATTATTGTTTCAGACTTGTAAAAATAATTCACATTATCCATTCAGGCGACATTCCTTTTTCGCAAAATTCAACAAAACCACAGGTAATTTGTTCGACTTACCCGTTTAGTATTTAAAATTTAAGTAAAAGAGAAAAGTAAAGAATAAATGGTTGGGTCATTAAAAAAATTGGGAGCAAAATAGGAATAAGATTTCCTTCAGATCTTCTAAAATCCGTTATCAAATATTGAAGGATAAATGCTTCCCTATTTCGCCGGCTTATAAGTAGTTATGGGTTCTATACTTCCATCAGCCCGATAGTGCAATTCAGCTACTTTAACGTTTCTTAAATGTGTTTTTCCTGATAATTGAGTGTCATGGTAAAAAATATACCACCTACCATTTACTTCAACAATAGATTCATGATTCGTCCAGCCTTGTACGGGGTTTAAGACGATGCCCTGGTATGTAAAGGGCCCATATGGATTATCGCCGGTAGCGTAACAAATGAAATGTGTGTCGCCGGTAGAATAAGAAAAATAATATTTTCCATTGTATTTATGCATCCAGGAAGCTTCAAAGAAACGCCTGTTGTGATCACTGGCTAATAACGGCTTTCCATCTTTATCGATGATCGTCACATTTTTTACCGGGCCATCAAAATGCAGCATGTCCTTACTAAGTTTTGCAATTTTTGCAGTTAAAGCCGGTGCGGTTGAGTCGGAAGGCTCCTGGCCATACGCAGAATCAAATTTTCCTGTTTGCCATTTTTGAAGCTGGCCGCCCCAGATGCCGCCGAAATACATGTATGAGTCTCCGTTAGTGTCGGTAAATACTGCGGGGTCAATGCTATAACTTCCATTTATTGGCTCAGGCTGCGCCTTGAAAGGACCTGTTGGCGAATTACTTGTGGCCACTCCTATTCTAAAAATATCGTGTTTATCTTTTGCTGGAAAATACAAATAATACTGACCGTTTTTATACGCTGCATCGGGCGCCCACAATTGCCGGCCCACCCATGGTATATCTTTTATGTCTATTGCAACCCCGTTGTCTGTTACCTTTCCGCCAATACTATCCATTGACAATACATGATAATCTTTCATCGCAAAATGTGAGCCGTCGTCTTTTTCCGGTATGCCTGCATCAATATCATGAGATCCATATACATAAATCTTACTATCAAAAACATGCGCTGAAGGATCTGCAGTGTACATGGTTGTTATAAGAGGTTTAGACAAATACCACGTGCTATCAGTACCAGTTGTATCTGATTTTACTACTTGGGGTTTACTTTCATTTGTATTACCATTATTACATGATACAATAATTGTTACCGCAAACATTGAAAGAAGAATGGCTCTTTTAGAAAAAAGTTTACTATGCATCATATTTTTTTTATTACTATTTAAATTAATGGTTTATATGTTTCTCATTAAGATTAAGAATCAAGGTATTGAGATAATTCTTTTCGATTTTTTTTACGTTTCATTTGCAAAGTTGTTCTTCAGCTATTTTAAAAATTCACAACGCCCCAAAAGGCCTTCTTCGGATCTAAATTTTTATCAAACAATAAAGGATAATCTTTTCTTCCGCGAACAGGGAAATTATCCAGCCAGCTTGCCTTGTCAGAAACATTCCAAAAGGTAACCCCGGAAATGCTTTTTTTATATTTCCTGAAAAGCTCAAAGCATATTTTATAAACTTCCATTTGCTGATTCTCCTTTTCGCTGCTAAAGGCAGTATCCGCATCTGTAGCTTTTCTCTCCCTTGGATTATGTTCTTTTGAATAAACCGAAATATCAAGTTCGGTAATCTGTAAAGTAAGCCCAAGACTGGCGAATTTTTGAACCGTACTATCCAATTGCGCGCGTGAGGGTTCATTCACCGCCCAATGCCCCTGTAAGCCAATACCATTTATTGGTACTCCTGCATCTTTAAGACTTTTTACCAACCTGTAAATTTTGTCTCTCTTTTCTATATTAATCTCATTATAATCATTGTAAAAAAGAATAGCTGCCGGATCAGCTGCGTGGGCATATTCAAAAGCTTTTGCGATGTACTCTTCACCACATATCTGGTACCATAAAGAGTTACGAAGATATTCGCCGTGCTTATCTGAGATGGCTTCATTAACTACATCCCATGCGTAAATTTTTCCTTTATACCGGCTAACAACAGTTGTTATATGATCCTTTAATCGTTTCAATAAAACTTCCTTTGTTACCTGCTTGCCTTCATCATCTTTAAAAATCCAGGCAGGCGCCTGGTTATGCCAGCAAAGGTTATGGCCACGAATTTTTAATCCGTGATGCTGCGCAAAATTTACAATGCTATCTGCATCTTTCCAGTAATATTCATTTTCTTTTGGATGTATTGGTGCCATCTTCATGGCATTCTCCGGCGTAAGACTATTAAAATTTTTTAAAATAAATTTTGCTTCATCACCTGCCAAATCCCTCTGACTAACGGCAACGCCTATGCTAAAATAATTTTTATAATATTCTTTTAAGCCTTTATCGTTTTTACCTTGCTGCGTATTTGAACGACTATCTTTTATATATTCTGCAACATCTACCATTGGTGCAACCCAAATCTCTTTTTCATGCTGTTTCAAATAATGTAACAACCCGCTATGAGCTTCTACCGAAACATTTAGAGAATGCTCACCGCCAACTCCATGAAAAAGAAAAACAATCAATGTGTGAGTAGCCATGGCCTTTTTTACAAGCGCAATCATCTCTTCGGCTGACTGCCCATTCATTCCATAGCAGCCTACATTAGACAAATTAATTTTATCGGCCGGTAACATTTCCGGGCTTACGCCACGGGCTGCTACAAATTCATTGCTAATTGGATCTAGGTAAGCGCTATCATGAATTTTTATGTCGCCGCACGGATAGGCAAAAGTTCTTTTCGATTTACCGTCAACGGCCTTCAAAAAATTATTCATAGCCAATATTTCATTGTCCATTCTCTTTACCGTATAATTATTCAAATCATTATCTGGTCTTACAAAAGATCGCCCAGGAAGGCTGCCATCGCACGGATGCCAAATTGTATGATTACCCAACTCGTGGCCTTCAGCCGCAGCGGCTCTCCATTTATTTATCTGCGCATTTAATCCATAAAAATAATCAGAGATATAAAACGTTCCCTTCAGTCCAACGGAATCAAGAGCGGGGATTACGTTGTTAATATCTACATTTAATCCATCATCGTAGGTTAGCACCACTGCGCAGTCTTTACCATTCCATGATTGATTATTTTGTGCGATCACATTGCTGGTAAAAAATAAGCCTGTTAGTAAAACAAGAAGTATTCTTTTTATATTGTTATATGGAAACATAATAATTTTTTATTGAGCCTGCTTTTTTTCATAGTTAAGAAATTTACTTGCCCATGGGATAAAATATTTAAAGTTGGGTGCGTCCGTGTGTCCGCCGTCGTGCTGCCGCCATGCAAGTTGTCCATCTAGCAAACCTGTATTTACTGGTGGCATTTTTTCCTTCATATAATCGTTCGAGACGCCGAGATCTTTGGCACCTAATAATTTGAAAGCAGCTCCCGCAGCTATTGTGGCCATGTAACTGCCTCTATGGTCGAGCCAGTTAGCATCGCCTTTTTCAGGAATGCCATAACTAATGAAGGTTGGCCGGGGTGCACAAAGAGCAATGAGTTCATGCGAATCTACAGATAAGTCACATCCATTCTTCTTTCCGAATGCCGCTTCGGAAGCACCGTACTTTATAAAGTTTCCCGCCATCCAATAATATTCTCCTCCAGTAAGACTTTCCACAGCTTCACCAAAATCACGCCTTAATAATGTGGCTCCGCCCTTGCCCGACGAACCTATTAGCCCAACTGCAAATTTTGGCTCAAAAGCCAGCGTTATCAAGGCAGCCTTTCCATATCTTGATACGCCTTCGATACCAACCTTCTTTGCATCAACCGAACTATCTGTTTCCAGGTAATCCAACGCGCGGGCAGCGCCCCAACTCCATGCTCTTAATGCACCCCAATCATCTGGTTTGCGTGGCTGGCCTTTATTAACCAGCCCAATAATGCCCTTAGTCAATCCATCACCATTATCGGCCTGTATACTTGTTGGGTCAATGGTAAGATAACCCCATCCTGCTGCCAACAGTTGTTCTGTTGGCGACGCATCACCAACAGGCTGTGGCGCAAAAAAATTAAAACTCAATTTTGTGACCGGGGAATAAGCGGGATATTTATTGAAGATATCTTTCAGGGCAGGATTGGTTTTTATCATCATCTCTTTGAACGTACTATTCAATACTTCCATGTCATCAGCCGATGGTTGGGCAGGAGCAGGAAATGAAGGAAAGCCAAACATCATTAACACAGGCACCGGGCCTTTTACATTCATTGGCACCACCAATATCATCTTAATATCTACATTAATTAAAGGATAATCGCTATTATCCACATGCCCAACAATTTGCTTTGCAATAACAGGTATAAAACCCGGGATTATAAATTCACGATCTACCACCTTTACCGTCCACGCCACTTTAGGAACATTTTTTGGAATTCTTCCATAAACCTCCCGCTCATAGTCTTCAATTATTTCAAGACGGCGCACTTTCCACCACATCTCAGTGGTCGTCACTTTCTTTCCCGCTTTGGTTGTAAGTATGCCAGGTAGCAGAGGGCACGGATCAGCCTTTGCTGTATCATAGTTAGCATGATTTGGCGCTGATGCATTTCCGCTCGGCCCCGGTCTTAATTTTTTAATGCCTAACTGTTGCATCATATTATCCTCATTTTGCTGCGCAGTAAAATTTGCAGGCTTAGGATATTTAGTGGTCCTGATCGAAGTCATCTGCGCCATCGAAATATGGGTGAAGGTCAGTAAGAAGAAAAGCAATCCGTTTTTTTTCATAATTAGCGTTTGTTTTAAAATATGGCAAACCATGTTTTAAAATTATTTTGGCAATACTGTTACAATTATTCTTTTATAACTCGATAATGCAGGTGTTCCTTTATCGGTAACTTTCACAATGAGATGAATGGTCTCTCTCTTTTGAACTTCAGGAGCTATTAAATAAACTGCATGCGCATTCTCAACAGAAGTAGCAATGGGCTTTTTATAAGTACCAGCCTCCGGATAGTTAAACCATAAAAAACTAAGGTTATCTCCGTCAGGGTCGGTACTTTCACTTGCATCCAATCCAATACCTTCTCCGGATTTTACCGTTATGTGGTCTGGCTGGTTCAGTATTACAACCGGTGGATGATTGGCTTCTTTATAGGTTTTTGTGCACCAATCCATTCGTGCGGCGAAATCATTTTGAAAGTCTTTTCGCCAACGCCACAACGTCACTTTGTTATCGGTATAGGTTACAGAATCATTTCCAACCGTGCGTCCAAATTCTTTAGAAATAAATGGCGAATAACTATCAATTGCATTCGTCCAGATTTTTCTTGTCTCGGGTTCAAAAGGAACGCCGGAGCCTCCTTTTTTTTCCTTTGAAAAATCGGGTTTGCACAATTCATAACGGCCACCCCAACCACCCCATTCGGGATGCTCAGGTTCATTTAGCCCGTTTGGTATTAATGATAACCATGATGGTGTATCTCCTTCCATACCATAAGCTACATCAGGATAATGCGCAGCGAGTGGACCATGCCCTTGTTGAATATTTTTTTCCAACCAGCTATTGCTGATCTCATCATTGTTTATTCCTTTCACAACACTGTTAATGGCTATCCAGGTCGCACTACCATAATCATCTCCCGGAGCAACAATATAAAATAAATCGGGAAAATTATTTCTAATCCATATACCTGTGTCGTCCTGGTCGGATATGGTATAAACTCTAAGTTTTGCAATTAATCTTTTTGCCTCGGCTTCAGGTCTCGTATTTTTTATTTTATATAATGCCTGTGCAAGAGTATTGCTGCCTCCCCAAACTGAAATCCATAAAGGACGTTCATCATTTTCTTCCAGCACTTTTACAATCCAGTCTGAACCTTCCGAATCTTTTCCTTTTCCAACCCCTTCCATACCATATTTCGGCAAGCCTTGTTTTACAAGTAATAACAGTGCCTGCGCAGCGGGAAAACCTGTTTCATGCTTTACCAGGTTTAGTTGCACTTTGCCGTAGGCTAAAATTAATTTTTTTATTGCCCCAGGTGCTACACTTGTTTTTTTCCAGACAGAGGTAGTGGCAATTAATCCTCTTATTTCGATTTCGCTAGAGTAAAGAAGTAATCGAATAAAGGATTCTGTATCGTCTACTTCAGCTTCAATGTCTGACAATACAATTAGCCTGTGTTTTTGATATTCCTGGGCAGAAACTAATTTTGAAATGAACATCAATAAAAAAAGTGCAGGCAAAAAAATAATTTTCATATTAATTATTATCGATCAAAAATTTGGTTGCTTTTATTAAATAGTCTGACAATTATTTTATTTATCATTGATCTGTCCTAAATGGCGCTGCAGGCAAACTTTCCTTATTTATCAAATTCGGATTAACCGGATCATCTGCCCACGCATAACGTACATATTTTGGTGAAGGCACATCTTCACTTGTAACAATCATTTTGTCACCATCAATAGTTGCATGTGCCCACACAAATTTCTTATCCTCACCCGCAATGGAGAATTCAGCAGGTGCTTCATCATCATTCGTTGTTAAGCCGCTGCCGATATTATTAAACGAAATAATTATCTTGTTGCCTTGAATAGTTTGGGATTGATATAACGGTCCGGAATAAACGATATTTTCATCATAAGCAATTTTTTCTGCCGCCAATGCAAGCCGGTCACTGACTTCTTTTTTATGATCAGGATGCACATCATTCCATTCGCCTACATCAATTGCAACTGCCATGGCGGTATTTACAAGTGACAAAGATTTTGCCTGGGCTTCCCTGAACATTGCCCACTGACTTTCGGAAGGCAAATAATTATAATCCATAAAACCGGGAAGCTGCACAAACAAAAATGGAAGATTGCCTTCATTCCATTTACTGCGCCAGTCAGTAATCATTGCAGATTGAAGCTTTGCATATTCGTCAGCCCTTCCGGTATTACTTTCACCCTGGTACCAAACAAAACCTTTGATGGTGTAATCAACTACCGGCGCAATCATTGAATTATATAAAGCTGTTGGCTGATTCTGCAACGCAATACTATTGTTTACAAAATTCTGCCGCGGAACATATACTGAACCAACTTTATATTGCCAGTAACCGGTTAGATCAATTGTATCATTACCGGCAATCAATTCATAAGGTTTATCCGGCACAAAACCACCTTTACCAAAGTTATTCGTTATGCGAACCACAAAAAGATTTCTTCCCAGCTTTAAAATACCAGCCGGAACTTTATAACGGCGTTGCGGATATAAGTAGCCGGTTGAACCAATCTTCGTTCCGTTGATGTATAATTCATCCGCATCAACAATGCGGCCAAGAAAAACTTTTGCAGAAACATTTATCATCGAAGCTGGAACATCAATTTCCCTTCGGTACCACACGACGCCATTCAAATCTTTTACGCCCTGGTCTTCCCAATAACCTGGTACAGCAATGCGGCGCCATTCTTTAGGCACATAAGAATTTTCAAACCATTTTTCAGTGATACCAATATCTTCTGGATGTGGCATGGAATTCATCGTCGCAAATGCCTTGCGGTTTCTTTCGTTTACATATACGGTGTCTTTATTTTTTTCAACCGTTGTAAGAATGTTTGGAAATAATTGCAAACTTTTTTGACTCATCATGGCTTCGATGGGAATGCCGCCCCAACTTGCGTTGATAATACCAATGGGCACATGATACTTTTTATACAAAGCTTTAGCAAAGAAATAAGCAACGGCTGAAAAATCTTTCACATTAGTTGAATCAGCCCATTTCCAGGATCCGCTTTGCAAATCATTTTGGGGACTTACTAAATTGGTAACGTTGCGAATTTTGAATTGCCTTATCTGGGTATAATTTGCATCCGCAATTTCCGCCGCATAATTTACTGCATGTAACTTCATTTGATGTTCCATGTTAGATTGACCGGAGCAAAACCAGACATCCCCAATCAAAATATCGCGAAGTTTGATTTTATTTTTGCCTGATATGTCCATTGTATAAGGTCCGCCGGCTTGCATCTTCGACAGCATGACCATCCAGTTTCCGTTTGCATCTGCAACTGCTTTATATTTCTTCTTTAAAAAATCTACGGCAACTTTTTCATTTGGTGACGCCCATCCCCAAATCTTTACTTTGGCATCTCTTTGTAAGACCATGCTGTCTCTTAAAAGTTGTGGCAGTTTTACCGCGCAAAAGGCTGGTACACTTAAAAAGATCATTAATGAAGTAAGTGCTAAATATTTTATGCTCATTTCGTGTATGCTTTACCGTACTATATTTACCAACGTTCCTATTTTATCAATCGTAATTTTTATTTCATCGCCGGAGTGCAACGTAAAATCATTTGGAGGAACTATTCCGGTTCCGGTCATAATTAAACAACCATGCGGAAATGAACATTCGCGATACACAAATGACACCAACTCTTCCAGGGTTCTCTTCATCTGGCTAATGGCAACATTTCCTTCAAATTCTTTATTATTTTTTCGTATAATTTCCAAATGAATGTTGGTGTTGCGATCTAAAGGTTCCTTTGAAATAAAAATACATGGCCCGATTGCCGCACAGCCATCATACGTTTTCGCCTGTGGCAGGTACAAAGGATTTTCTCCTTCAATACTGCGGCTGCTCATATCATTCCCAATAGTATATCCAATAATTTTACCTGACGAAGTAACCATCAAAGTTAATTCCGGCTCTGGCACATCCCACGTAGAGTCTTTTCTAATGTTGACTTTATCTCCGTGCCCAACAATCCTATGCGGAGTTGATTTGAAAAAAACTTCCGGACGCTTAGCCTCGTATACTTTTGCATAAAAATCTCCGCCGCCCGCGTTCTTTGATTCTTCCTGCCTTCCAATTTTACTCCTTAAATAAGTAACGCCACAAGCCCACAATTCCTGGTTACCAATTGGAGTAAGTAATTGGCCATTGATAATTTCTTTTCCTTTTTTTATTGCTTTTGATGACGTTAGTATTTCCGCTATTTTATCAAAGATGTTATCATCATTAATAAATAAATCCCAATCTTCATCTTTAAATAAAAAGAATTCAGCATTCTTTTCAATTACAATTCCCTGTGGTATTTTATATAATTTCATTTGCTTGAAATGTGTTTGTATAAAGTTGGTTTACTTTTATAATCTAACCATTCGATTTATTTTAAAAACCGATAGAATTTCCACCGTCCACCGGCAACACAACACCTGTTATATAGACCGACAAGTCCAAAGCTAAAAATAAAGCGGCATCACCAATATCAGCAGGCATTCCCAAAGTTCCCATTGGTGTTCTTGACAATACTTTATCTTTTCTTTCTTTATCGTTATCCAATGCTTTGGCAGACATTTCTGTTGCAATAAAACCCGGCGCTATACAATTAATGCGAACACCTTTTGGAGAAAGTTCAACGGCCATTGCCCTTGTCATTCCTTCTATTGCTGCCTTGGAAGCGCTGTATGCAATTACTTTGGGTAAACCATATTGCGATGCCATTGAGCTGATGTTTACAATACTTCCGCTACCTTTTTCAATCATATATTTTACCACTTCTCTTGAAAGAGAAAACATCGCTGTTACATTGGTATGAATAATTTTTTCAAACTCTGCATCCGTAACTTCCATAAATTCCTTTTTTAAATTGATACCGGCATTGTTTACTAATATGTCAATTTTTTCATGTTGCTGAATGAGTTCATTTACCATTGCGGGTATGCACGAAAGGTTATTTAAATCAAACGAAACAGGAATACATAGCTCACCCAATTTACTTTTTGCTGCATCCAGTTTATTTTTATCGCGGCCAATAATAATTGTAGTTATATTATTTTGAACAAATTTTTCAGCGATTGCCAGTCCAAGTCCAGACGCTCCGCCGGTAACTATTGCTATTTTATTTTTTGCTTTTCCCATAGTTGATTATTTCTCTTGATTTGATTTTAAAATACCACTATCCGTTTCCTGGCGTATAAGGAAATTTTAAAGATTCGTAATATTGTAAAGTGTGATCCGGTCTTTCATATTGTGCAGGGATAGCCATTTCTGAAAAAGTTTGAAAATATAAAAGACATGCATTACGCCACCAAACCGATTCTTTTTCCTGTATGTTTAACAACATACGTATTTGGTTGAATCTTTCTTCATCAACGTATTTTTCCACATTGCTCCATGCATGTTGCATCCACCTAACGGTATCTACACCTTCATTATATTTATAGCATAATTCATCCCACAAATTTCTTCCTGATTGCAGTTTATAAGTCCATGGCGCATGATGAAACCATAACAAATATTCTTCGGGACAGGTCGATAGATTTTCGAATTCTTTTTGAACTTCCGGCTGATATTGGGCAAGTGCATCGCTTCCTGTAACAGCCCGGTCAAAGCCAATTCCTGCGCTATCGGCACGATGATAATAAACGGGATTCCAATCTGCACGCGGAGCCTTATCATACCAAGGGGCAGGGCCGTAATGGTTTCCATATCCCATAATGTGATGCAAGCCTAACGGTGTCATATAGTTAACAACTGCTTCCCTGGATGCAATCATTAGTTTTTTTATAGTATCCACAAAATGTTTATCATTTGAAAATGTTTGTCTTATCCATTCGTCTGCTATAGCCGCCGCTTTTAAATCATGGCCCCAGGCAATTCGACCGAAAGCATACCAGTTAGCCTGCCCAAATGGATGTCCGGTCCAGTTTATGTCATTGCCAATATTTGCGACCCCCGCTATTCCACTCAGTTGGTGATTATTTAAAGAACCGTCAATAACCTTTGCAACTGTTGAGCCCTTGCCATCTTCGTAAGTATCGGCATCTAAAACTTCTTTAAATAACGGTGCCTCGTAAACGAGATTTGTTCCCTGGCCCAAATATTCCTGGGTGATTTGAAATTCCATCATCAACATCGTTTTAGGCATGGTGCCGAATAAAGGACTAAAGGGTTCTCTTGGTTGAAAATCAATAGGGCCATTTTTAACCTGTACCAAAACGTTCTTTCTAAAACTTCCGTCGAGCGGCTTAAATTCGGTATAGGCCTGTTTGAAACGGTCAGTTGGTGTTTCATGGCTATATACAAAGGCACGCCAAATCACAATTCCGTTGTGCGGAGCTACGGCATCAGCCAGCATATTAGCGCCATCTGCATGTGTTCTTCCATAGTCTTGCGGCCCAGGTTGCCCTTCAGAATTTGCCTTCATTAAAAAGCCGCCAAAGTCAGGAATATAGGAATATATTTCATCCGCTTTTTGTTTCCACCATTCCTTAACCTGTGGATCAAGAGGATCAGCCGTCTTTAACTTTCCAATTTCAATAGGCGAACTGAACCGGGCAGTCAGAAAAACTTTAAGCCCGTAAGGACGAAAAACATCGGCAAGTGCTTTTACTTTTATTAAATATTCCTTTGTAAGCACCAGCGGGTTGGCGTTAACGTTAGTAAGTATCGTTCCGTTAATACCGATGGAGGCATTTGCCCTTGCATAATCGATATATCGTTGGTCAATATAATCTGGCAAAGTATGCCAGTTCCATATCGAAAATCCCGCATATCCTCTTTCAACGGTGCGGTTTAAATTGTCCCAATGATTCAGCAGCCTTAACTTTATTTTTGGGATAGACGTTACCGTTAGACTCGAAATATTTTGATGTGTTTGCAGTAATCTCAAAAAATGAAATACGCCATATAATATACCCACATCTTTATTAGCTGCAATAAAAATTACCTTTTTATTATTAAATACGGCAGTACGAATAATAAACCCTTCTTCACCCAGGTTGTTTATTTCTTTTAAATAAAAGGAAGACTTAACCTGCGGAGATGAAGCGACCGTTCCACAAATTATCGAACCATTAATTATTGAATACTTTTCAAGAACTTGTTCATCGAGCAGGCCATTCAGATCTTTTCGTAATTCATTCTTTGCAACGTTCAACGTTGGACTTTCATCATTAAACTGGATTGATTTAATTTGTTGCTGATATTGTGATAATAATTCTTTGTCACTTATTTTATCAAACCTTAGCCATAGCCGATAGCCATCTTCAGCATTGGAAGAATTTATAATAATTAAATATAAAAGTGTAATTAAAATTTTACTCATAGTTGTATATTACTTACTACCTTTAAAACAGGCATTAGTGCCTGGAATACTACTTTTTAGGGTTGACGCCACCCTTTTTCCTTAAAGATGAATTTCTAACGATCAATTCTGTTCGAACAATAATAGTATTAGTACGATGCATATTGCTAACGCCTTTCAAATGATGTATTAAATTTCTTGCTGCAATCTCACCCATAGCCACGCCAGGATAGTTAATGGTTGTAAGCGTGGGCTCAATTAATTTGCAAATCGCATCATTATTGAAGCCGACGATCGCTATGTCTGCCGGAATATTTATGCCATGCTCTTTTAATGTGCGCATACAAACTGCCGCAACAAAATCGTTCGTTATAAAGGCACCGTCGGGTAAAGGTTTCATTCTCATGATTTTCATAGCTACATCAATTCCTGCCTGCTCCGTCAAATCATTTACAATTAATAACTTTTCATCAAGGGCAATTCCATTATCAAACAACGCATCCCGGTATCCTTTGTACCGCAAAGAATAAACATTACGGAGAAGGCTAGACGTAACATGAACAATTCTTTTACATCCCTGCTCTATTAAATGTTGCGTTGCCTGGTAGCCACATTTTGCATTATCAATAATTACAACTGTATTGTTACCATCTTGTTCCACGCGGTCAAAAAACATTACAGGAACACCTTTATCAATATAAGGCTGAAAGTGATGAAGATCAGGTGTGTCAAAAGCTAGTGACGCAATCAACCCATCAACTCTTTTATGAAAGAGATTTTGCGCATTGGCTTTTTCCTTAATATAATTTTCGTAAGAGTGTGCAATAATAAGATCGTAGCCTGCTTCAGCAGTTATTTTTTCTACGCCTGCCAAAACCGATGTTATAAAATTACTTCTAAGCTCATGTACAATAATCCCGATAGTCCTGGTCTGCTTCTGGCGGAGATTTCGTGCAAAATGATTGGTGCGATAGCCGAGTTCTTCAGCAAGTTCAAAAACTTTCGCTTTCGTTTTTTTATTTACTACCGGGTCATCATTAAGTGCCCGGCTAACAGTTGCAATAGAAATATCGAGGGCAAGTGCTATATCATAAATAGTAACCTCTTTACCTTTTATCATTACAATCGTTTATATCTGGTTATTATAGGTAAAGCTATATAAAAATATAGGTTTTTATGAAAAAAATGTAATCGTTTACATTTTTTGAATTAATTCCCCTAAATTGCCTTTTAATATTTGACAGCGGATATCTGCAGTCGACAAAACGATTGTTGTTGATTCTATAAAGCTTTTTACGATTGAGGTTTCAACAATATTTATCCGGAGTAAAAGTTGGCCGAATTCAATGGCTAAGATTTACAAAGAAGTGTAGCAGATAAATTCTATGATCAATTGCGAAAGGTTTACGACATAATTAAACTATATATAGAACATTAACCATTCAATCATTAAAGCAATAACATTATGAAAGTATTTCAAGGTGAGAAAGAATTTTTTAAAGACATTCCCCAAATTAAATATGAAGGAATAGAAAGCGATAACCCATTGGCATTTCGCTGGTACGATGAAAATAAAATTGTTGCCGGCAAAACGATGAAAGAATATCTCAGGTTTGCATGCGCATATTGGCATTCATTTGTAAATACCGGCGGCGATCCGTTCGGCGAAGGCACACACAATTTTCCATGGAATGAAAAAGCTGATGCTGTAGAAAGAGCTAAGGATAAAATGGATGCAGCATTTGAATTCATCACAAAAATGAACCTGCCTTATTATTGCTTTCATGATGTTGACCTGGTAGATTATACAAACGATATAGCCGGGAACGAAAAAAGATTGCAGGCAATTACAGCTTACGCAAAACAAAAACAAAAAGAAAGTGGCGTAAAACTTTTGTGGGGAACCGCTAATCTTTTTTCGCATAAAAGGTATATGAATGGCGCTTCTACTAATCCGGATTTTCATGTGCTTACTCACGGTGCCGCTCAGGTGAAAGCCGCGCTTGATGCCACGATTGAATTGGGAGGAGAAAATTATGTTTTCTGGGGTGGCCGTGAGGGTTACATGTCGTTGCTGAATACTAACATGAAAAGAGAACAGGAACATCTTGCTAAATTCTTACATACAGCTAAAGATTATGCAAGAAAAAATGGCTTTAAAGGAACCTTTTTTATTGAGCCTAAACCTTGTGAGCCGAGCAAGCATCAATATGATTATGATGCTGCAACGGTTATTAGCTTTTTAAGGCAATATAATTTGATGGATGATTTTAAATTAAATATCGAAGTAAACCACGCAACGCTTGCGGGCCATACTTTCACGCATGAGTTGCAGGTATCTGCTGATGCCGGCCTCTTAGGCAGCATGGACGCAAACCGTGGTGATTATCAAAACGGTTGGGATACCGATCAATTTCCTAATAATATTAATGAACTCGCGGAGGCCATGTTGATCATAATTGAATCCGATGGTTTCAAAGGTGGTGGCATCAACTTCGATGCGAAGATTCGCAGAAATTCTACGGATCCTGCCGATCTTTTTTATGCCCATATTGGTGGAATGGACACTTTTGCAAGAGCATTAATTATTGCTGATGATATTCTAAATAAATCAGATTATAAAAAAATCAGAACGGAACGTTATGCGTCTTTCGATTCCGGGAAAGGAAAAGAATTTGAAGAAGGAAAATTAACGCTGGAAGATCTTAGAAATCTTGCGGTTGAAAATGGCGAACCAAAAACAATAAGTGGAAAGCAGGAATACCTGGAAAATCTTGTTAATAATTATATCTGATCATCAACTAAATAATATAAATGTCTTTAGTCAACGCATCGTCGGGAACTTCACCTGCCAGTTATCAAAAAGGAAATCCGCGTTATATAATTCTCTTAACGCTGGTTGCAACGCTTGGCGGATTGTTATTCGGTTACGACACAGCGGTTGTTAACGGAGCAGAAAAATCGCTGGTTGCATTTTATATTCAAAAAATTACTGATCCCGCCTTTTACACTTACGCTGTGTCAATGATAACCCAATACAGAACCTTAATGGTAAGCGTTCTTTTTATAATCTTTCTCATTATCAGCGGCCAAATTATCA
This sequence comes from Chitinophagales bacterium, assembly GCA_038245055.1. GTDB lineage: Bacteria > Bacteroidota > Bacteroidia > Chitinophagales > Chitinophagaceae > Ginsengibacter. The sequence continues at coordinate 38,575 of JBBRSV010000025.1, forward strand.
GGCTGGTTGGTATAAAAAAAGGAGGCATTAGCGCATTGATAATTATTGGCATACTTACATTTTGGTCAGTAGGATTTTTAGGAAATTCTATTCCTTCAGATCCGGCTTCGCTTCAAAACATTGCCGATGCAATTAAAGGCTTTTTAATTGCATCGGCTTTGATTGGTTGTGTTATCGGCGGAGCTTCCGCAGGTTTTATTTCAAAATCATTAGGAAGAAAAAATGGCTTATTTATTTCGGCCATAGCTTTTTCGATATCTGCAATAGGAGCATGGAAACCCGAAGCATTCAATTTTTTTGGTGTGCAGGATGCATATTCATTTGTAATTTATCGCATTTTCGGTGGTATCGGAGTTGGCATCGCATCGATGATTTCGCCCATGTACATTGCTGAAATTGCGCCCGCTAATGTGAGGGGCAAGCTAGTATCGTTTAACCAGTTTGCTATTATTTTTGGAATGCTGCTGATTTATTTCGTTAATTATTTTATCGCCAAACAAGGCAATGAACAATGGTTAATCACTGAAGGCTGGAGATGGATGTTTTTTTCCGGGGTAATTCCGGCGGGGACTTTCTTTATTCTTTTATTCTTTGTTCCTGAAACTCCGCGATATCTTGTAATGAAAGGGCAGGATGAAAAAGCGCTGTCTGTTCTTAAGAAGATTTCGGGTAATGCTAATGCTCAAAAGATACTGAATGAAATAAAATCCACAACTCATGAAAGAAACGTTCCATGGTTATCTTATGGATTTTTTATCATTTTCATTGGCATCATGCTTTCTGTTTTTCAACAGTTCGTTGGTATCAATGTAGTGTTATATTACGCGGGAAATATCTTTAGAAATATGGGGTCTTCTACGGACTCATCGTTGTTACAAACTATCATTGTTGGTATTGTCAATTTAGTCTTTACGGTTGTTGCTATTCTTACGGTTGATAAGTTTGGGCGCAAGCCTTTAATGATCATTGGGTCGATAGGAATGGCTCTAAGTATGCTGGCCCTGGGCTTTGCCTTTTATTTTAATGAGCAGGGAGTAGCTGCGCTGATTTTTATGCTTACCTACACTGCGGCATTTGCAATGAGCTGGGGACCGGTTTGCTGGGTTTTATTGGCAGAAATATTTCCGAACAGTATTCGTAGTGCTTTATCAATCGCAGTTGCCGCACAATGGATAGCCAATTGGGTGGTGTCACTCACATTCCCCATGATGAATGATAATGTATGGCTCACTGCAAAATTTCACCACGGTTTTTCTTACTGGATTTACGCGGTGATGGGTTTATTATCCGCCATCTTTATGTGGAAATTAGTACCGGAAACAAAAGGTAAGACCCTTGAAGAAATAGAACATCTTTGGAAGAAAAAGCCTGAGCAAACTGTTGAAGATGTTTTGCTCACCAATACTGAGTTTTAAGGTTTTTAGTTACCGGTTAATGTTCACACTTTTATTAAAATGGGTCAAGATGCTAAGCTGCCAGTCAAAAAATAATTTAACATACATACACCAGATGAAAAAAATATCTATCCTTTTTATACTCTTTTTTATTCTCTTTAATAATTACGGTTACACGCAAACTTATCCGTTTTTAAATCCGAAATTATCTAACACAGAAAGAGTAAATGATCTTGTCTCACGGTTAATGTTAGACGAAAAGGTAAACCAAATGCTCAATTCAGCACCGGCTATTGAGCGGCTTGATATTCCGGCTTACGACTGGTGGAACGAATGTTTGCATGGCGTGGCACGAACAACCTATCATACAACGTCTTTCCCCCAGGCTATTGGAATGGCGGCAACTTTTGATGTAAGCGCAATGAAAACCATGGGCGATTACACTTCAGATGAGGGACGTGCTATCCACAACGAAAGTATACGCAAACATGATTACCACAGGTATACAGGTTTGACATACTGGACACCCAACATCAATATTTTTCGCGATCCAAGATGGGGCCGGGGGCAGGAAACTTATGGTGAAGATCCTTTTCTTACAGCCAGTATTGCCAAGGCTTTTGTTGCGGGCTTACAGGGCGACGATCCAAAATATTTGAAAGCCGCTGCATGTGCCAAGCATTATGCTATTCATAGCGGACCTGAATCTTCAAGGCATACGTTCGACGTAAATGTTAGCCAACACGATCTTTGGGATACTTACCTTCCCGCATTCAAAGCTTTGGTGGTAGATGCGAAAGTTGCTGGTGTAATGTGTGCCTACAACGCGTATACCGGGCAGCCTTGTTGTGGAAGCGATAAACTTATGGTGGATATTTTGCGCAATCAATGGCACTTCACCGGCTATGTTACGTCTGATTGCGGAGCGATAGATGACTTTTATCAGACACATAAATTATTGCCTGACGCAGAAAGCGCTGCCACGGATGCAGTATTGCACGGAACAGATGTTGAATGTGGAAATCGTACCTACAAAACGTTAATACAGGCAGTAAAAGATGGTAAACTAACAGAGAAGGATATTGATGTTTCACTAAAGAGATTATTTAACATCCGCATGAGGCTGGGCATGTTCGATCCCGAAGGCATGGTAAAATATGCCCAGATCCCTATTTCAAATTTAGAAAGCCAGCCTCACAAAGATCATGCATTAAAAATGGCAAGAGAAGCAATAGTCCTACTTCGTAATGCCCGCCTGCCGCAACAACAAAACACCTTATTACCGCTGAGTAAAAATATTAAACACATTGCGGTTCTTGGGCCAAACGCCGATAATGCCAATACACAATTAGGAAATTATAATGGCCAGCCTTCAGTTGTAACGACAGTTTTGCAAGGAATAAAAGATAAATTAAAAAATGCCGACGTGTTTTATTCAAGAGCCACTGAGTTTGTATCAACTGAACCACAGGATTTTTCAAAATTAATTGACAGTATCAAAAATGCCGATGTAATTATTTATGTTGGCGGAATATCGCCAAGGCTTGAAGGCGAAGAAATGAAAGTAACCACACCCGGCTTTAGCGGAGGCGATAGAACAAGCATAGCATTACCGGCAGTACAAACCGAATTCATGAAAGCCTTGAAAGCTACGGGCAAACCCATTGTATTCGTTATGATGACAGGAAGTGCCATTGCTATTCCATGGGAAGAAGAAAATATTCTCGGAATTATCAATGCTTGGTATGGCGGAGAAGCTGCAGGCACTGCTGTTGCAGACGTATTGTTTGGCGATTATAGCCCTTCCGGCCGTCTTCCTATTACCTTTTATAAAAGTGATAGCGACCTGCCATCTTTTGATGATTATTCTATGAAAAACAGGACCTACCGATATTTTAAAGGCGTTCCGTTATATCCTTTTGGTTTTGGAATGAGTTATACAAATTTTACTTACAGTAAAATAAAATTATCCAAAACAAAAATCAACAAAAATGAATCAATTAATGCAGAACTAACGGTAACGAATGTGGGTAAAGTTGGAAGCGATGAAGTAGTGCAATTATACATTAGCCATTTGAAAGGCGGAACCGATATCCCACTTTATGCATTGAAAGGTTTTAAACGAATTCATCTTGCTGCAGGCGCTTCTGAAAAGGTTAACTTCGATATTACGCCCGGTATGTTGGCGCTGGTAAATGAAGATGGTGAAAGTGTGGTGGGTCCGGGTAATATTAAAATTAGCATTGGTGGCACTTTGCCATCCGACAGAAGCCGTGAACTTGGAGCGGCAAAGCCAGCCGAAGCCATTTTAAGTGTTCAATAATCTCTAAGAATTAATAAATACAAAAAATAAATTATGCTCCTTTTAGGAATTGATATCGGCACCTCTTTTATAAAAGTTTCCGTGGTGGACGCGGCTTTACAAAAATGTATTGCAACTGCACAATGCCCGGATACAGAAAATCCCATTACTTCATTACAATCGGGATGGGCAGAACAATCGCCGGAAATGTGGTGGGACCAAACGGTAACGGCTATTCGGGAACTGAACGCTTCACGAAAGTTCGATCCAAAAGATATTACCGCCATAGGTATCTCCTACCAAATGCATGGATTGGTTGTAGTAGATAAAAATCAAAACGTTTTAAGAGATAGTATCATCTGGTGCGATAGCCGAGCTGTTGAAACAGGCGAAGAAGCGTTTAATGCAATTGGTGAAGCTACCTGTTCTTCCTGCCTTTTAAATTCGCCCGGAAATTTTACGGCTTCAAAGTTAGGCTGGGTAAAAAAAAATGAACCTGAACTATATAGCAAGATTGATAAATTAATGTTGCCCGGCGATTTTATTGCCATGAAATTAACGGGGACAATCACTACATCGGCTTCAGCATTATCAGAAGGAATTTTATACGATTTTAAAAAGAACAACATTGCTTCAGCGGTTATGGACTTCTTCGGCTTTGATCATTCTTTAGTTCCCCCGGTACAAACTTTGTTTTCTTCGCATGGTAAAATATTGCCTTCCATTGCACAGCAACTTTCTTTGAATGAAAATACCAACGTAACCTATAAAGCGGGCGATCAGCCCAACAATGCATTATCTCTAAATGTTTTAAAACCCGGCGAAGTGGCTGCAACTGCGGGAACGTCCGGAGTAATTTATGCTGTTACAGATCAATTGTTCAGCGATAAATATTCAAGAGTAAATGCCTTTGCCCATGTGAACCATATGGAAACGGATAGACGCCTGGGAGTATTGCTTTGTATAAATGGAACCGGCATTATGAATAGCTGGGTAAAGAAAATGTGTGGAGATGGATTAAGCTATAAAGAAATGGATGCTATGTGCAATTCCATTGCTCCGGGATGCGATGGATTATTCATATTACCATTTGGTAACGGAGCAGAACGCATGTTACAAAATAAAATAATTGGCGCTCATATAAATAATATTGATCTGAATAAACATTCCAAGGCGCATATTTTTCGCGCAGCGCAGGAAGGCATCGCTTTCGCTTTCAGGTACGGACTCGACATTATGAGAGAAAATAATTTGCATCCAACTATCATTCGCGCCGGGCGGGCCAATTTATTTTTGAGTGATGTTTTTATTGAATCATTTGTAAATGCTACGGGTATACCAGTGGAATTGTATAAAAACGATGGCAGTGTTGGCGCTGCATTAGGCGCAGGTGTGGGAGCAGGCGTGTATAAAACTTTTGATGAAGCTTTTAGCCAATTTAAGCCCATAAAAAAAGTTGAACCAACACAAACTGATTTATATAACCGGCTTTACCAGGATTGGAAAAAACTTTTAAAGAGCCACCTTGAAAAGTAATTTTTTAGAGAAAGTTTTCTAATTAGGGGCTGCTGATTAAACCTTAAATTCTGTACTGTGGTGCATTTTGTAGAAATTTGTTTGAACCAAGTGCAAGCAAAGATGGCAAAAGCATTAAAAAGCCGTGCATCAAAGTTTAAATATGTTAGCCAATCCCAGCTAA
>JBBRSV010000026.1:0-43671 GCA_038245055.1 Chitinophagales bacterium
AATGATTCAGACAATTCTGTTGTAACCATTTCCAATGGTTCTTTTAAAGGAACATTTTGAGCAGCTGAACAATAAAAAATATACCTGTAAAACTGGCTGATCGTGAAGGTCAGCCAGTTTTATATTGTATAAGATTGCTGACTGCGGCTAACCATTCAAGAGATCTAAAAAAATGTATATGATAAACTGTACCGGGTAAGAAGCTGGCTTGGTGATAATTAATATTTTTTGTCGTGGAATGAAACCAAAACTGCCAGAGTTGCTCACAGGCAAAGCCACACTCCTTTACACATATATTTACCTTTAACGCCTCTATATTGTTGCCTTTAACCATAAGCTGCCTGTCTGCCCACAGCTGCAAAAAATAAATGCAAAAAATTATAACTTGAACAAACGTTTCATTAGTAGCTGCCCACGCGAAACCAATGCCCGTAACGACCGTAAGTTGAGCATACAGTAGTCTGCTCAACTTACGGTCGTGCAGCATTAGCAGCGGTTTTAATAAGTCAGTCAGCTGTCGTGACAACTTTATAAATATTCCCGTTTAAATTTAAAATGTCACCAAACAAATTATCCTTATAGGTAAAATAAATTGGTCTGTTATTTATGTTAGTGCTAATTATGTCTAAAAGCATAAACTCGTTAATAAATAAATAATCTCTAAGTGTGATTACTTTATTTTTATTGATATGTACACCCGAAGCATTAAGGTCAACGGAAGCCTTAAAGTATACTTCTTTTGAATTATACTTCTTAATAATTTCACCCTTGTATAAAACCCCGGGCGGATCCTTGGTTAATGTTGTTTCAGGCTTGTTAAGGTTATCAATGAACTTACTTACCTCAATTTTTGAGCTGTATTCCCCGGGTTGGCTATATAGGAAATATTCAAAATTATTTGCAAAGTAATTAGTGTCTTTTGTAGAAAATAGTGTTCCCTTAGCGTTTTTATCAAGCATATTTATATATCTCCTCAGGCCTAATAAACTTGTATTAATAACAAGCACATCCTGTCGGTAATTTCGTATCTCCTGAAGATACCAAAGAGGATATGTATCATTATCACCCCCGGTAAATAAGATACCATTCGGGGGAATTTCTTTCAAATATGCTAAGCTATTTTGGATAATACTATCCGGGTATTGAGTACCTTCTAAGGCTCTTCGGGCATTTAAGGTATCTCCCACTATCATTAGGCCAGAATACACTGACAGATGCTCGTTGGCCAATTTAATTTGAATGCTCCCAACTTTTGTTTGATAGGTTGGATTGCTTTCAAATATTTTATTAAAAGCACTTATTGCTTTTTCCTCATACTCAATGAACTTTTTACTTCTTGCCGGGCTTACCGGGTCTTTCGCTGATAATGGAATTCTGTCATTATCATTATTTTGAAAAAGATCTCCTGATTGATCATATAGAAATCCTACTGCATAATTGGAATAGGCTCTCCCCAGGCTTTCCCATAAGCTGTCGGTCATATGCTTTTCAATTGGATCATTTATTATATCCCAATCCCAGCCCGGATACCCATAGTATTTATTTTTTGAAAAAGCATATTCTACATAGTCCCAGTCAATTAGTTTCTGATAGTCTTCTAGCTGAGATTGAATAGAAATACTATCCTTTTGCAAAATCGGATATTTGAGGTTTAGAAAATTATTTTCTTTTAATGACCAAAATAGTTCTGTATTAATATAATTGCCTGGGTTTCTATAAGAATCTTCTGATACGTACCATCCTTCTTTCTTTTTTAAGAACCTTGGATAGGTTTCGTCACTATTAAACGAATATTTTGCAAAGAACGTGCTAACAACTTCTTTAAAAGTTGGTTGCCGTTGGGCCTGAGTATTCGATAAAAAAATGATGCAGCTAATTAAAAGCGTTAAGTATTTCATACTGCTTGAAAAGTTTTTGCTTGCAGGTAACGTCCGGTATTTCCGCAGATTGGGCATTTACTGCTGCGACCCGCCCGGTGCTGATGTAAATTAAGGAAGGGGATTTACATTTTAAATAAAATTTGAACTAGTTTTCTGTCAACCCGATAACTAAAAATTGGTAGTGAAATGTCTCGTCCTGAAGATACTTCCGTCCGACCAAATTTCGCAAATACCTTTGTTGTGCGTTGCCTTTGAAGTTTAAAATTTGTATTTTGCTGCAAATAAAATTCCTAAGTAATTTTTGGAATATGTTAGTATGGGATTATAAAAAAATGCTGGTTCAATCACGATGGCCTTGTAAATTTTAATGACCTTACTTACTTTGGTAATAATTCCTACAGACAATTTGTTTGAATAATATTCCTTTCCTGGAATATGTGAATAAGAGTTGACATTTAATTGCTTGCTCGCTAATAAATATTCTAGCGAAGGGCCAAGGGAAAAATTTACAATTCTTGAATTAAATTTATAAGTGATTGGCAAACTTAAAAAAACTTCTTTGGTTGAATAATTCTGGGGAAATAGATAAGATGGATAAGTTTGATTTTCCGGAGGAGGAAAAGTAAAATAACTCGTTATAGCTTGTCTGTATCTTAATTCCAATTCTAAACCTGATTTACGAGATAATTTTCTTTCGTAAGAAATACCTGGCACTAGGCATATGCTTGAAGGAGTTGTCTTTAATACGGATGTATAAATATATTTACTCGGTTGAGTAATGTTTTCAAGTGTCAGGCCAATTCCAATAATATTTTTGTTTTGACAGAAAACCTTGCTTTGAATTAAGGTAAATGTGCTAAAAATTGATAATAGAATTATTATTCTCATAATGATAAGCTTAAACTCTTACAATGTTTGCTTGGGTAGGCATAACCTGGGGCATTTGCGTCAGTTGGGATATTTGTTGCTGCGTTCCAACGCTGATGCAGATTAGTAAACGGAATTTACAATAAAAGAAGAAATTTAATTGCAAACCTGTTAATCCGGAACTCTAGAAAAATACCGATATGCTGCTGATTGAACTTCCGCCAGCCGGTATTGCCAAATACCTTTGTTCTAAGCCGCATATTGAAACCGGATTTCCAATTATGGCTTGATTCACCCCTCGATTATTTATTAATTACCTGTGTTGATTGCAATCACAATCAGGATTGAGTATTATCATTTAAAATGTATAACCTTTTTTTAAATTTAAAATTACATTTCGAGATACAAACATCATTAATCAGTAATTGCGGCCGGATATTTTAACAATAAATCTTACGTCTATTGAATTTATGAATTCTAATAACCATAAAACAAAAAAAGACGAGAAACTTACTTTATATCATCGCTGCAATGTTGATTATTGGTTGGGTTATCGGATTCATTTTTTAAAGTACAGGAGGAATAATTCTCATTCTACTTGTAAATACGCTTCAATATTATTAGGGAAGAAGACTACTTAGCTGATTTGGAATTTACCAAAACTGTTTAGCCTCTTAGTAAAAGTTGCGCATTTGCTGCAAATTTTGTTTGAACCTGCCTTGATTATTGAAAACTGCCTGTGTACCAAAGACTAATAAAGCAATATTTAAAATGTGGTTTCCTTTGGTTTATGGTTTTCAACGCTCATCACCGGAATATCAATTGTTGTCGGTAGACCTGAAAAACAACGATTAATTGCGTACAACTGCTGTAAATGTAATTGTACCCCAAATTGTGCAAAGCCCTGTTGTGCATTCGCTTTATGCACATCCTTTAAAAAAAACACTATAAAAATCAGGTCGATCTTTATAGTGTTTCCTCTTTTTTAACGGCTCCAGCTTAATAGAAGAATTGTTCCAAAGTTATTTTGCCATCTTTAACCTGGTAAACACAAACTTCTTCAATTGTCATTCTTCCTCGTCCTTTAAAAGTTGCATCCATTGCCCAGGTAACAGCAAAGTTATTGCCTGCAACAATAGGGTCGGAAATTTGAGCACTGTGAAACTCTTCTACACCCGCCTGAAAAGCTTTTGCTTTTGCCTTAAGGGCGTCTAAACCAGCGACAACTTTGGGACCCATCATTTCATTTGCTTCAATACTTTGAGCATCGTTTGAAAATAAGGTTTCCTGGACTTCGTCAATTTTTCCCTGCCGACAAAGTTCAACCAATTTCTGAGCTATTTCTTTTGTTGTCATTTTTTATCTTTTTAAGGTTTAAAATTAATTTGTTGTCTACAGATTTACTTCTAACATCACCACGTTAATGTTTTTTTAATGTGATTAAACCGAAGGTTGCCTATAGAGGGGAATAACACTCAACGGGCGATCGCCGCAGGCTAAGCATTTGATGCTGTGTTCGAGGGGTAATGCTGCATATTAAAGAAACGAATTTCCCTCGTATATACAAAAGCCACTTGCAAATCTGTCCATGGGAAAAACTGAATAACAATAGCCATATGATGTTTGTCTTACTTCATTCCGCCCTGGTTGCGGCATGCGATGTTGGCTGCTGTGACTTATATCTAAAGATCATAGCATCTTCTTTTTTGTAAGAACCCATCCGATAGTAGCTCCCATAATACTTGTTATGACCAATGAACCAATTACATCAATCCCAATAAAAGTCCGGCCGAATAAATTTACTTGAGCATACATTGTACTGTCAACAGCTAAGGTTACCAAAAAGCCAATGATTCCGCCAATTAGTGCAGCCTCTTTTATAGAAGTAGTTTTTGCTTTAGCGATAACATAGGTAATAAGTGAAGCAAAGGCTAAGCTACCCAAAATTAATGCCCACCAAATTATATTGGTCTTACTTCTAAATATACCTGCACTATGGCTAAGATGGGTAGGCAAAATTCTATTTAATAAATAAATCCACAACGCCAGTCCAAATAAAGCTTTTATGATTGCGGTAAAGAAACCTGCAATTATTAAGTTTTTGTATTGCATATGACATATTTTAAAATTGACAATAAAAATTATTTAAAAGCCAAAAAATTAAGGAGTAATGCATAGCAGCCAACGGGTGCATTGCCGCAGGCTGGGAATTGAAGCTATGTCCTCCCGTTGCTGCTGTAAATTAATAAACGAAAATTACAATTTGAAGTTATTTTTATTTAGAAGAAGTCCATCCGATACAGCATATTGAAATATTGCTGAGCATATAAGTATCCACCTGGCGGGAAGCAATGTCGGGCGAAGCTGTTAATCATAATGAAAGCGACATTGAATAATATAATATTTTTGGTCTACTGCATGTTACACTTCTACCTCATATATCAGTTCTTGTTCGCCGGTAATTCGCCGTGACCAAAAACCTTCTAAATCATACTTCAATGGTTCAGAGTACCATAGATGGTACTGTATTACTTTTCTTGGTTGAAGTGCCATGAATTAATTCTTATAGCCCATTGATAACCCTATATCTCCTGTTACTTTCAGGCGTACTGAAACTGTATCATTTGATTTATTCTGAATAAACAATGCTGTGTTTGATTCTACTTTGAGATTTGCTATATCGTTGGGTTTTATTACCTTGAAGGAATGTTGTCCTCCATCTATCGGAGCTTTGTATACTTCAATATCATTCTTTGAAGTATTTTCTAATTTTACTTTGAAAGAACCATGCTTATTATTACCCAGTATAAAACTATCCATTGGCTTAATAGTAGTTGTTGAATGAAGAGATGAACATGATATCAAGGTTAAAAGTGTAATACAAATTGCAAAGAAATATTTCATAAAATGATATTTGTGTTGATAAAAGAGTATGATTAGGTTAATTATTTCTATGAAAAAATAATCGCTAACCCTCTAGCGTAACAATAAAATTCTCAAATTGTTTGAATAAAGTCTAAAAGAAAAGCATGTAGAGATGTAGCCTTCCCCTTTTTGTAGCCTTCCCTTTTTTAAGACATAGATAATTTAGACATTTTGTTTTATCCTCATGATAAATGAATGATTGTATATCCTTTGTTGATGCATATTCTTAGGTTACTGTTCAATCATTCGTTTATCATGAGGTTCCGCCGGAAAACATCCGGAGATTTTCTTTTTAATGATTTATGTGGATGTTTGTGATTGTAATTATGTTGTCATTCATCTGATAGGATTCTAATTTCTTCGAGCGATTCGAACACAAAGCCGCAAGGTGAGCAGACAGATATATTCCGGGCAACATAATAACTGTTGATATGAATTAAAAACTTTTCCTGAATTTTTCCCAACTACTTTATTCTTCGTTTTTCGTCGTCGGATGCAGTAATCCTTTCTCGTTTATCTTTCAGCATTTTATTTCCGAAGTTTTGTGTGTAGGTTAGTTTAAATATTCTTCTACTAAACAAGATACTACCATCTGTGTAGAAATTCTCTGACGGAACATCAAATTTGAACCTAAATCTCATACTGGTAAAAATATCATCCACACCAAAGCGCAGCGATGCATTGTTTTTGATAAACTTTTTTTGGACACCGGCATTCAATTGCCAAAATGCTTTTGATTCAGAAGCACCAAACAAAGTTGGAGATTGGAAAAACCCCGAAATTTCAAAGGCAAATTTTTGCGGCAGGGTAAATGACTGAAAGCCTGAAATATTATAATTGATATTGGTTATTTTCACTGGCTTATTTTTATAATCGCTTGCTACTTTTTGCCAGGTACCATTTAAGTTAATTTGTGAAAACCACCATTTAGTAATTGCTATTGGCAATGATAAAGAGGCATTAATAATACGGGTGCTTTTCAGGTTCTTGCCAATGAGGTATTGCTTATTTGTAGTTACATCTACTTCCGTTTGAAAGTCTCCAATAGTATTTGCCTCATAAGTGTATGCTGCAGATAAAACATACTTTTTAAACAAGTAGTCAATTTTTACAGCATCAGCCAAAGATGGCTGCAATGCTGAGTTTCCTGTAATAAAAGTATTGGGATCAAGGAAGATAGTAAAAGGAGCAAGGTCGGTAAAAGCAGGCCGGTTTATTCGCCTGCTGTAACTAAAATTCAGGCTATTATTGTCATCCAGCTTATGCGAGATGTAAAAGGTTGGAAAAAAATTTCCGTATTTTCTGTCTACAATATTCTGTTGAGTTTCGGTGCCCAAATTCGAAAACGTATGTTCGTACCTGATGCCCGCTTTGATGGTGGTTTTCTTGCTTGCATTGATATTTACAGAGGCATACGCCGCCGCTATATTCTCTTTTAAAGTATAGTTGGCAGTAAGACTGCTATCTGTTTTCCAGGCATTCTGCTGAAAATTTTCAATTCTTACATCATTGGTAAAGTTTGAAAAAACAGCCTTTATGCCAAACTCTCCATTAATTTTAGTACTTAGTTTTTTTCTATAATCCAATTGAACCGGCAATATTTTAATGATTGTTTTTTTTGAACTTTTTGTATTATCAGTTCTGGATAATATCCCCGGCCGGTCATAATAACGGTTTAAATAATTATTAGGATTATTATCGTCGTAAAACAAGTAATCTGCATTAAAAGTAATATCATCAGTACTATTAAAAGTATGTTGAAGATTCACGTTGCCTGTATAGTTTTTCCAATAATTTATTTCGCCGTTCTTTACAATAATGCCTGTATCCTTAATGCCATTAACGGTTTTGTTAACTGTATTTATCGTATTCATACTCCACTTATTATCATAGCCAGATAGCAGCATACCGATGGTGGTTTTTTTACTCAATTGATAGTCGATACCCAGGCGAATATTATGATTTCGCTGAAAAGGATCCCGGTCGTCAAAGGTATACGTGTCAGTAGTTTTACCCTGGTAAGTGACTTTTCTGCTAAAACTGAATTCTTGCTTTTGTGCCAACCTGGAAAATGAATAAGCACCATAAATATTTACTTTACCTGCCCGATAATTGATATTGATATTGGCAGAAGGATTCGATCCTTCAAAAGCAGCAAGGGTTGCAGCAAAAGAGCCATTCAGTCCCTTGTCAGGGTTATTAATCAAAACAATATTGATATACCCGGCATTGCCTGCTGCATCATACTTTGCAGGAGGGGTTGTTATCAATTCAATTCTTTCTACATTATTGGCATCCATCCCATTTAGCATTTGCAGCAATGCATCGGCAGGCATATAATTCAATTTCCCATTAATCATAACATTTACGCCGCTTTTACCACTCATTGTTATAGTACCCGATTGTTTATTAACATTCACCCCTGGTGATTTTTGAAGCACATCCAATACCGTACCACCAGCACTGGTTATACTATTTCTTACATTCACCACCATTCGGTCAATTTTTTGCTCAAACATTGGCTTTTTGCTAACGATTGTTACTGTGGCCATGTCAGTTCCTGTTGGCGCTAGTACAATGCTTCCCAAATTGCTTGAAGTATTGTTGGCTGAAAGTTGAACCGATGATATATATATTGACTTAAATCCGGTATTGCTGGTATTAACAAGGTAGGTACCTGCTTCTATGTCTGTAAAATTAAATGCACCGGCAGCATTTGAAACGGTGCCTTTTACCATTGATGAATCGTTTGGGCGAAGTAATAAAATATTGGCATTCACCAATGGCTTTGCAGCCGTATCAACGACTTTGCCACTAATAGAATATTGACTGAAAACATTGCTGCAATAAAAAGCCGTAAATAATAAAACAATCAATTTTTTAAGATTAGTTTTTCTCATTGCTTGTTGTTGGCTTTTCACTTTCATGAGGCACTTTTTTTCGGCTTTATAAATGCATTCGATATTCCCAAAGCGTAAATAAAAAATAATATCAACCAATAGTAAGCAAAATAACGCATTATTAAAAGAGAATTTAGTACGGCCTATCGTTTATTGAACAGGCCCCATAAATATCAACCAACAAAAGCACTGCCTTAGTTTTCCTGTATTTTTAATTTCAATATTTTAGGTGAATCATATCCGCCGTTTTTTTGAAATAGCTTTTGGTCTTTTGATAGGAAGCAGATAAATGTTTCGGCAATTGTATCGCCGAGGTAAATTGCTGGACGTGCTTTATTAAGCATATTTTCATCTTCCCGAACTCCAACGAGCATAAATGTTGAATTAGTGAGCCATATTACTTCCTGAATCCTTTCAGTAGTTCCCCGAAAGAGGATCCGGGTCCATTTTTTAGTAGTAAAATTGCAAAGCGTAATGGCCTGGTCTGGTTCACCACCGTGAGAAATAATTGTTTTTCCTTTTTTGTCAAGGTTAAGCCAATAACTATAAATATCTATAAATTGATTCTTGTCGGGTGAAAATGTCAAGGCTGGCTTATAAATCGAATAGAAATCTTTTATTTCCTCCATCTCCATGTATTCAATGTGCTCGAACGCTGAAACGCTTTCTTTATAAAATGATGAAAAATTAAAATTTGCAAAAGTCTTTGTCCAGCCATTAAATCCACTGCTAAACTGATATCTATATTTAGATAATTCAGATTGCTGTGCTAATGAATTATTGTAAGTCAGAAAAACAATCCCCATAAGCATATAATAGCGTATCTGTTTCATTGCTTTGTGCGTTTTAGCATTGCCATTTACGATCTGCATTGCTGCAGTAAGGGAATAGGTGCCGGGCCCCGATGCAGTAGCCAATTAAAGAAACAGCATTTTTTTGATAACGCAAAGCCGATTGTCAGGCGTAATGCCAACATCAACCGACAAAGAAATTATTATCTTTGAACTTTCAATTAAACAATGGCGGACGAAATAAAGAAACTGAAATTTAAACAAAATGCACCGCTTCAAATTGAAGTTGTTCCGTTAGACAGTTTAACCAAAGTAAACAAAGACCATTTAGTTACACCACACCGAACGAATTTTTACCATGTTTTCCTTTTTGAAAATTGTCAGCCTACACATTACGTAGATTTTGAAAAAATTAAAATAAAGCCGTACACTTTATTGTTTATCGACAAGGACAGGGTTCACCAATTTGACCAACTATTGAATTATGAAGGCCGGGTTATCATTTTTACAGACAACTTTTTTACAGACACAAAATTCTTACGAAACTCAATTTTATTCAACAACTTTACAGAAAAGCCAACTATAACACTTAGCCTAAAAGACTTTCAGCGATTCGTTGCTATTTGCGAAAATATAACCGAAGAATTGACCTTGCCTAACGGTAATTTAAAGCATATAGTTCTCAAAAATTATTTGCAGAACTTTTTAATTCTTGCAGAACGCGAAAAACAAAAGCAAGGGGTTACTGAAATCAAAAAAGGTGCAGACCTTGATTATACACTGTTGTTCCGTGATCTGTTAGAAACAAATTTCACAAAATTAAAAGCAGTAAATGACTATGCTTCTCAATTATTCATTTCAGAAAAGCGATTGGGACAGGCAACTTCAAAAATTTTAGGAAAAACGCCTAAAGAAATTATTAATGATAGAATACTCTTAGAAGCAAAACGATTTTTGGTTTATAGCCATCTTACTATAAAAGAAATCGGACAAGATCTGGGCTTTGAAGACCCTGCTTACTTTGTTCGTTATTTCAAAAAAAACACCGAAACTACACCCGTAGAATTCCGGGAAAATTACCTGTCAAAATAAACTTTCCCAAAAGTGCCATACAAAGGCTGTTTTGTCCCTTGTTCAACATTTGAAACTGCTTCATATTTGCTCCATCATTATTAACAATTAAAAAATTTAATAAAAATGGATAAAAATAGAGATGGGTTAGTAGCTTTTTACAAAAAAGCATTAACTGTAAACACAGAAACAAGCCCAACAACAGTATTAACCGAAGTTTTAGCAGACGATTTTATTTCGTCAGGCTCTGTAGAAAGCAAAGGAAAACCAGCCTTGATGGCACAAGTTGAGCATTTTTGGAAATTAATACCAGACTTGAAATGGGAACCACAAGATATCATTAACGAAGGCAACAAATATGTTGTTCGTAGCCTGGTAAGTGGCACACCCAACGGAGATTTTATGGGATTACCAACAGACGGCACAAAATCTTTTAAAATTATGTCTATTGATTTTCATACTGTAGAAAACGGACAGTTGAAATCTGTGCATCATTTAGAAGATTGGGGAACTGCTATGAAACAATTAAAATCTTAAACCTATGAGCAAAGCATTAGAACCGAAACCAGGTGATAAAAAATTTCAAATCATTGCCTGGGTTTTAGGAGCCGCAAACTTGATTTTTGGAATTACCAAATTGATTGGTCAAGTGGATTTGACAAAAGAGTTTACCGGGGTTTGGCATTTCCCATTGTGGTTTATGTACTTCGTTGGTGTAGCACAAGTGTTGGGTGGAATTGGTCTTTTTACGCGTCAATTGCGTATGCCTGCATCTTTGGCAATGGCATTGATTATGATCGGAGCAATGGTAACAACCATTATTTCAGGACAAATTCCTAATGTGATTATTTGCTTTGTTGTGCTGGTAGGTTGTATGGTGGTTTTCAAACACAGAGTAGAGCAATTGGCAATGGAATTGGCAGTAGAATTAAACGAAAAAAAATAACCAAAATGGAATACATAGAGATAGTAAAATTTAAATTGAATGAAGGCATCACTGATGCACAATTTATAGATGCAGAGCAAATGCTTCGGGATGTAGAAATGAATAAATTCGAAGGTTACGTTGGTAGAGAATTGTATAAATGTGAAGATGGCCAATGGGCTAATATAGTTCGTTTTGATTGTAAAGAAACGATGAAAGCTTTTTTAAATAGTTTAAAAGAAGTAAAACCGGAAGGCTTTAAAGTGTATGGTTCAATGATAGATTTCTCAACTGCAAGACTGGAATTTTTTACTAAACTAATTTAAAATCAAAAAAAAGGATAAAAAAAGTTTCTTGTTTCCCGATAAGAAACTTTTTTTGTTTTGCCCAGTCTAAAAGGGACAAAAAAAGCAATACGCCTGATAAAAATATTTGCGCAACTTCGATCGGACACAGCAAAGAATTCCACGGCTGCGCAAATACCGTTCGGCTTACGGCACGAAAATGAAGATTGCCAGCGATATCATGAAGCGATCACTTTTGTAAAGCCCCGTTTGAGGATGTTTGTTGCCTGTTGTGCATTTACCTATGTAAGAAATTATTTCACAAAAATAGAAAGGCCACCTGAATTATTAGCAACATTATTCAGTGTCGTGGCAATTCCATTTTTCCACAATCTTGCAGTTAGTTTTGAGTTGATCATTTCTTCCCCTGAAATATAAACATCAGTACCTACAATATATATACTATAAGCTGAGGCATCTGTAGTGCCAGCTGTTAAAGCAGTAGCAACGCCGTTCTTCCAGAACCTGGCGATGCCGGCTCCGCCAGTGCCATTCCTTTCTTGTCCGGCTGCATAAACATCTGTACCTGAAATAAAAACTGAATTAGCAATGGCACTAACAGTTCCACCAGTCAGATCAATGGCAACTCCATTCTTCCAGATTTTTGCAACAGCGCCATTACCAATACCGGTTTTTTCGTATCCCGATACATACACATCTGCGCCTGAAATAACTACTGAAGTAGCTGCGGCAGTATTTGATCCATTCGTTAAAGAAGTTGCCATTCCGTTCTTCCATAGCTTCGCCACTGTTTTTGTTCCATTTGATTCATATCCCGCTACATATACATCAGAACCTTTAGCATACACCGACCTGGCCATGGCATCCTGGGTTCCGTCTGTTAAACTGGTAACCGCTCCGTTTTTCCATACCCTGGCAACATTGTTTATACCAATCTGTTCAATACCGGCAGCATAAACATCCGTTCCCTGTACATAAACCGATAAAGCAGTAGCCGAATTAGTGCCATCCGTTAAAGAAGTTGCAATCCCGTTCTTCCAGACTTTTGCCCGTTGTGTTGCAATAAGTGCGCCCTCATAACCTGCAACATAGACATCAGTGCCCGAAGCAAAAACTGAATAAAACTGGGCATCTTCAGCTCCGGTAGTTGTAAATATCTCCGCCCCGTTCTTCCACAATTTTCCAATATCATTACCGGGCCCGCCGGGCCATTCGTATCCTGCTACATACACATCGGGCGAAGCTGTAGTAAAACTTAATTCATTACCATAGGCTGTTCCTGCAGCATTGCTGGCATATGCCCGCACATAGTAGAGAGTATTTGGATTAAGAGCTGTTATTGCACTTGTAAATATGCCTGTCCCGTTGCCATCTGTACTGTGATTACCGCTGGTTAGAGGATTCGGCGAGGTACTCCAGCAAACTCCCCGTGCAGTTACAGTGGCTCCGCCATCAGCACTTACCGTACCGCCACAGGATGCAGTTGTAGAAGTTATCAAACTAACCACTGTTGTAGTTAGTGAGGGCAAAGACGTTGCCGGCTCAACAGCAGGGCTTTTATTGCAGCTAAAAGCTGTAAGTGCCAGCAGCATCGTAACGAAAATAGCTTTCATAGTGTTTTATTAATGTTCAAATGTATTTTTAATAAATGCAACCCGCAATATAGCTTTTATTTCTATGGTTTGAAGCTTTGAATATGCAACGTGGCTATGCATTGGGCATTCACGTTCATAGTGAGCGGGTACTCATTTGAGCCGCAGCATTGCATGTATGGTAATGACGTGGATTGTTATCCAAATCAAAGAGGCAGTATATTAAATGAGCATTAGCAATGGTAAGGCAGATAGCAGACCTGGCACCTTAAAAAGACACAAGTGATGCTGCGGCATACCTGCCCCCAACGAAATTGGTTTGGTTTTCTGCTGATACTTAATCTCTTGTTGAGACTTTGGCCGTTCGCATTTTATTTCTTTTAATTGTTGTTGATATTGACAACACACAGATGCTATCAGGAAAAGCCTTAAAGAACAGAATAGTTTGGTCAATGAATAGTCAATTTTCCCATTGCTTAATTTTTGAACATCTGTACCTGTAAGGATGAAATAAATTTTCCGGCAGTTACGGGGTTTGATAAAACAAATTTGAATTGTCCAACATCAGTGATCGAGATAGGCGTGATGCCATTGATCTTCATTACTTGTATTTCAACACCTGGTTGAGAACCTGACGGATCCAGCATGGCAGTATCGGAAGTGGGGCGTGCGATCGTTCTCCATGTCCTGATTTTAACTGTATTGCCGGGGCCGATCCGTTGAACAGGCATGGTCAATGTGATCCTCAGGTCATTCATTACATGTTGTTGCCCTGCTGTTAAAGTAAATTCTTTGAATGGTTGTTCAGGTGTAACCCCGTCGGGATCTTTTGCTGCACTTTTTAACGAGATGTCGAGTGTTTGAGATTGGCCGTTCAATGTTAAAGGAATGGTCTTAGCCTCGTAATCCTTTTTTGTTACCAGCAGAGTGATGAAATCTTCTGCTTTATATCCTTTAAGTTTAAGATAATAGGTGCCGTCGGTTGTTGTAATAGAAGAATCAGTTGAGTTATTTATTTTAACAACGGCATTACTTACAGGCACTTCACTGGCATCCCTTACCTTACCCAGTAGTAAAATGCTGCCATTCTTTGATAAGATCAATTCAATGGTAGCAAATTTTTGTATGACTGTATCAATTACCAGTTGAGAATAACCCGCACTCGTAACACTCAGTTTTATTTTTTCATCAGCGATCTTTGCCGGAAGGCCTGAGAAGATAACCTGCCCGTTATTATCTATTTGTTGCGACAAGGTATTGGTTTCATCAGTATATAATTTTATTTCTCCCTGTTTAACAGGTATCTTGTCTTCATCAAGTACGCGGATGGTAAATTGTTTTGTTTGACCCGTTGTTTCCGGCTTACCCTTTGGTAAATAAAATCCTCCAATAACAATCAATCCAGCTATTGCCGCAGCGCCCGCTAAAGAAAATTCAATCCCTAATATTTTACCACTTAACTTACCGGTGGCTTTTGCAACTCCATGTAATAAAATCCCACAGGCAAGGGCAAAAACTACAAGTATGATATAATAATACTGTTCGCTAATACTGCCTGATTTATCAGTTGAATACGTTAAATACAAATACAGGCAAACAACTGCAATTGCAAAGCAGATCAGTGCTGTTATTATATATGGGGTTTTAGATTCTTTGTTCATATTATTGGTATCTATTTGTTTATTGATATCACGAATGATGCTCCTTGCTTCGGGAATGTTTTGCTCAAATGCATTGGTATAGGCATTGGCAACCAAGGGCAGGTAACTGGCCGCATCTGCTTCTTTTAATAAACGTGCTTGTAATTTATTTAATTTGGTGGCAACGGGCTTCAGCCTTCTTGTTTCTTCAGCAGTTGGGTAAAAATCAAAACAAAGTATAGCTTTATCTTCCCGTTGGGAATAGATGATATAATCCTGTGTGAGTTTATATATCTGGCCAACATGATGGCCACGGGTTTCGGTACCTGTTTTTGCATTTCGAAACCAGGGCTCCGGTGCATCTGCCATTCTTAGAAGTTTTATCTAAAGTAATATATCTATTTGTTTTTCAACGTTCAGGGATTGCCGCAGGGCTGGTCTTTTATCATTGCCTGCCCGGCAACTGAAGCCGATTAAAAAACTGATGATGAAGTTAACAACTAAAAGCCAAATAGAATTAGGTCAGGCCCGATATTAGTTGATTGTAGTAAAGCTTATAAAAAAGCATAAAAGAAACAGACTGTAAAACAAATCAGTGGCATTGTAAAAATGAAGGACCACATGGCAAAGCAGGCAGCTGTTTTTTTATAAACTAAGATTGATGCAGGCAGCTGGTAAAATATCAGCCTGCAAACAGGGTACGGAGCTGAATAAAAAATGATTTCTGAGAAACTGGGTGAAGAAGCAATTCGTGTTTTACGGACACAGATTAAATATAAAAAAGAGTATGCTTAATTAATTTTCATACCGAACTCTTCAGGAACTGCTTTACAAAGGAGCTTTTGTTAGCTGATGTTTTTTACGCTAGGGTCGTTTAACACGCTCTCAGGTATGAATAGGCTGCTAATTCTTTCCAAACCTGCCCAAACCTGCCCAAACCATCCCAAACATTCCCAAACATTCCCAAACATTCCCAAACCTGCAACTTCCTGCATCTTCCTGCAACTTCCTGCACAAACCTGCACAAACCTGCATTCGTGCTTTTTGGCCGTCGCATATTTGTTCTCAGAAAGGCGAATATGAAAAAAGCCGCAAAAAAAATAAACAACCAACGGCAAAGAGCAGGAGCGGATGTGACAAGAACAACAGGAGTTTAAAAAATGTCACAAGAAATGTGACAGAAAAAAAACAGGAAAAAAATTGTCACAGCGGCTGTAGCAAGTTAAACCAACTAAAACAATCGTTATGAACATACGGCATTATTATCCAAACACCGACGGGCTGGCCGGCTTACGAACAAGGCTTGGCTATACCCAGCAGCAACTGGCCGACCAGTTAAATATCTCACGCAGCCTGGTTGCCATGGTAGAAAATAAAAAACGGTCCATGCCTGCCGATATGCTCATCAAAATGGCGAGCCTGGAAATACAACTGGCAGGCAATAAGATGCAACAGCAAACCGTGCTGCCCCACCCGGCCGAACTTGAATTTTCAATGCCCGATATTCATTCGCCTTCCCTGTATGAACGTGCGCTAAAGGGCCGGCTGCAAAGCCGCAAATTATCGGCTAAGCTTGAACGTATGACCGGGCAATACCAGGAAACAAGAAAATACCTGGAGCTGCTAACCCTCCTGCTTGAAAATAAGGAGGCCAATGAGGATTCAATTAGCTGGTGGAAAGCCAGCGAACGATCATGCATCAAAAAACTGGAGAAATGCAGTTTACGTGAACAGGCATTGCTGCGCAATAAGATCGCTTTGGTAAATGCTGAACGACAGCTTTCCAAAAGTATCCAGCAACATTTCGGCATCAAAACCGGCTTCCCGGAAGATGACAACAACAGCAACGCAGCAGCCTATTAGTACAGCAACACATCAGCACATGATATCATCAGTGCAGGAATACCTATAAATCTTTTATTCACACTTAAACAAAACAAAGATGGACTACACAGTTTCATTGTTAAAAACCCGGCCCGATTGCGAGGCTCTGATCAATATCGCAACAAATGACAAAGAGTCGTTCCTGTACCGTAAAACAGGTTTAAAAAGACAGCGGGATTCCGCTTCTTCAACATCGGTTGAGATAGAAGCAGACCTTGCCAGCGTTAATGCTGAACTCGCTGCCTATCAAACCATCCTTGCCAGTCTGCCCGACGGCCCCGCCAGGGACAATACCCTTGTACTGCAAACAAAAGCGCAGTATAAAAAATTCCTGCTTGAGGAACGCAAAGGGAGTTACGGCGTGCTGGCTATTTTGGAAAAGGAGTTCAATTTCGCCTGTATCGACCAGTCGATCGCGGAGACCGACGCTTTCCTTGCGGCAGTAACCGCCAGGATGAGTGAAATGGAACCATGAGCCCTTTGAAAAACTGCCCCCGCTATTTATAGCCGGGGGCTATTTTCCTAAAGATCAAAAAAAAATCCTGTTGTTAGTGATATTTTTTTTGAATTCGAAGTCAAGGAACTCCTGTTGAAGCTACAGGAGTGCAAAAGCTTAATGAGGCCTCCTCCTGAAAACGAATGTATTTTTTTCCGTGCTCCCTTTTTACCCCGCCCCGACGGGCGCAGCGGAACCCCGGGGTTACTTTTTTGCCTGCCCCGGAAATTTTCGGTGAGCAGTAAAAAAGTAAAATTAAAAATTAAAAAACATCCATATGCCGGAAAATAAAAAAAATATGAACATCTACGACCGTTTACGGGTAGACGCAAAAGATCCTTCGGAGGTAGAATACTTTCGTGAAAAGTTTCCATCGCTTTCACACGCCGTCATCAGGCAGGCGATCATCGAGGCAGGCCCCTTCCGGAAGGATATAAAAAAACTGCTGGAACAACAGCCGGAACCCAAACCATAACCTCCAAAATTAAAAAGAATGTCGAACTATTTCATAGATGCAGATACCCGTATTGGCACCATCTCGGGCACCTTGCTGGTGCTGTTGGTAAATATCAATACAGGTGAGTTTTTAAAAACAGTGATCATGGCAGCTACAGCTGCAGCTGTTAGCTTTTCCGTGTCGCTTTTTTGCAAGTATATATTAAAACGGATCAGCAGAAAGAAATAAAGAAGCACAGCAGCAACGGTGCAGTTACTGCGCCCTTTCGTCCAGGCTAAAGATATCTTCCACGGCTTCCCCGAAATACCCTGCGATCTTAAGTGCCAATACAGTTGAAGGCATATATTTTTTATTTTCAATGGCAACGATACTTTGCCGGTGTACCCGAAAGTTGTTTGCAGGTTTCTAATGGCTGATGTCTTTAATAGCCCGTTCCGATCTTATCTTATTGTTCATTTGGAGGCCATGTCAGAATTTCGGAAAATGATAAAATAAAAAATAACGATATGCACGAAGACTGTACTGAATAGATTGTAAACAAGCCGCGTTGGAAAAGCAACAGCATCCAAAAAAATGAAGCCAGCTAACACGAAGGCATAATTGATATAAACAGACCGCAGCAGTGCAATCAGCCTGTACTGCGTTACAACTTCATCCTCCAGGTTTTCTCTGGAGAAGCCGGTAAAAAAAACTGCTGCCGGGAATAACATTCCCAGCACATCGGTTGTAATATCAATTCCTGAAAAACAGATCCTCAGGCTTGCCGGTATCTGCATCCCGGCGATGAGGAATATCGTTCAGATAAACGCCGGGATCAGTATCATCATACCTGGCTTTTTGAAACGGGTGGGTAATAGTAAGAGCGCTTCATAATTGATGATTTTTTTCAAATATGATAATTTAAAATAAAATGTATTTAAAAATATACTTTTTAGATATAACAGTATTATATTTGTATCGATATAAATAACCGAAAAGATTGTTTCTATTACATAACCCTTTAAAAATCAGTTATGTTGAACAAAACGACAACCCCTGCAGATACCGGGGGTCACTTTAAACCGGAATACACAGTTAGCAATACTGTGCGGGTGAAACCTTATAGCAAAAAGGAATTGTGTAATATGTATAATATCAGGCACCGCCAACTGGCTAAATGGTTACGCCCCTTCCTGGAAGAGATCGGTGCCATCAATGGCCGCCTTTATACCGCCAAACAAGTAGATATCATTTTTAAAAAACTCGGGCCGGTGTATGATATGAGGGAGGAGGTTTGAGGTTTGGGGTTTAAGGTTTGAGGTTTACAAACTATTTCCTAAACCCTGTCCTTTCCCGGTCTTTCCATTTTTTTTGCGCTGCTTTTAAGCTAACATAAACATCTTAGTTATAACGAGCGCTGCTGCTGTTAGGTCCTTTTTACATGCAATAGTTTTTTGCTGATAACAAACCTGATTAAGATTTTTTTTATTGATTTAAGTTTAAATTGATTATTTACACAACGGCTACAACAAAAATGCTTATAAGCAGCCACTCATCCACGCTTTAAAAACAGGAGATTTGAGCTCCCCTGTTTTATTATTTTAACTTATTCGATCATTATTTTATAAATACTTTCTCCATCCGGCAATGTTATTTTAAGGGTATACATACCTGCTGCCTGCTGTTTCACATTTATCTGTACGGATGATTGCAGCGATATCACCCGGGTTAATAGCAGTTGTCCGCCGCTGTTATATAATTGCATATTTCCTGTACGGATGTTACGCCTGAAATCTACCTGCAGAAATTCCCTTACAGGGTTCGGATAGATGCGTACGGTGGCAGGCCTGCCGGTGCGATTTACCGGTAAAATTTTTGTTTGAATAAAATTTCCATCCATATCAATTTGTTTCAGGCGGTAATATGATTGGCCGCTGAGTGGAAACCAGTCTTGCCATTGGTATTCATGAATGCCCGCAGACGAAGTATGGGCAGCGACAAAATCAGCTGTAGCCCAGTTAGTGCCATTACTGCTTCTTTGTATTTCATATCCGCGGTTATTAATTTCGTTGTCAGTTTTCCAGGAAAGTGTTACTGAGTTAATGCCATTCGTTACATTAAAGTCTATCAGGTGAATGGGTAAAGTTCCATTGGCAAACAGCCTGGATGAATAAATATCATAGTCAGTCGTGGTCCTTAGATCCTGCCACGCAATCACTGCACCATCAGCGCCATCAGTAAGGAGTTGTGCGGCAAACTGCGCATGAGATTCATTGGCAACGGCGGCACCATTTGCAGTCCATAAAGCCGTGCCTGTTACATCAATCGACTGGGCGTAAATATCCGGTTGAAAGCTATTCCTCGAATCTGTCCATAACATAATTGCACCACCGGACGTTCTTGCAGCCAGTTGTGGTTCTGCCTGGGTTCCTGCGGCATCGCAAACAACGATACCATTTGCTGTCCATTGACTTATGCCTGAAGTATTGATCCTTTGTGCATAGATATCCCTTTCGTTTCTCCGGTCTTCCCATACAAGGAAGGCGCCACCAGCCCCATCGGAAATTATTTGCTGTGAAAGTTGCAGGGCATTGGCATTGCAAACAACGATACCGTCAGTTAACCATTGTGTTGAACCGGAGGAGTTTACTTTTTGTGCATAGAGGTCGGTATTTGAACCAAAGTTCCTCTTATCCTGCCAGCACATAATAGCTCCCCCGCTGCCATCTGCGGCCATCTGTATATTAAATTGCTGGGCTAAGTTTCCCTCGGAACAAATAGCAACACCGTTGAAGGCCCAACTTCCAAAACCGTTAGAGATCCTTTGCGCATAAATATCCGGCTGGCTGAAATTTCTCCAGTCTTCCCAGCTAACAATTGCACCACCCGCTCCATCACTAACCAGTTGCGGAATATTCTGTAAAGAGGAAGCAGTACATACTGCGGCTCCGTTTGCAGTCCATTGTACAGCACCTGCTGCATTAATTCGTTGTGTAAAAATATCGGCATTGGCACTTCCACCTCTTCCATCACTCCATACAATGATAGCACCGCCCAAGCCATCAGTTATCAGTTGTTGTGCGGTTTGTATGCCTGTTGCATTGCAGATTATTTCTCCGTCGGCAGTCCATTGAACCATGCCACCTGCATTTATACGCTGGGCATAAATATCATAACTACCCGCTCCGGCACCGTTTCTGTCATCTTTCCAGGTAATGATGGCTCCACCTGCGCCATCCGGAATCAATTTGGGTGTAAGCTGGTTAAAGCCAGCAGTACAGATAGCCACTCCATCAACAGCCCAAAGTAATGAACCTGTTGAGCTGATGCGTTGAGCATAAATATCTGTTGATGTATTCCTGGTATCTTCCCAGGTAAGAATTGCACCACCAGCCCCATCAGACACTAATTGTTCATTTTGCTGGTTACCGGCAAAATTGCACACCGCATTATTGATAGCAGGGTCGGGGCTCCATTGTGCAATTGCACTTACCTGTAGTAGTATTAACAGGACGAATAATTTTATACGCATAAGAGTTGCTTTTAAAAAACAAACCTACCATTATGGAAAGGGTTTAATCATCCCTGAAAAACAGGATATTTCATAAAAACAAAAAAATCATGGAAAAAGGGGAGACGGCATTGTACCCCTGTTTGCTTTATTTGTGTAATGGAAGTAAAAGGATTATTTTACTGTATGAGAAAATTTGTTTTGACAGGCATCTTATTTATTAGCTTTTATACCCCGGTAAAAGCGCAAACTCCCATAATAGATAGTCTTCGTAAAGAACTGGATAAACAAAAAGCTGATTCAATAAAAGTACATGACCGGATAAGGATATCCTGGTACCTTATCCAGTTAAAGGATTCGGCTTCAGCATGGAAATATATTAACGAAGCAGACAGCATTGCAGATAAGACAAAGAATCCGGTTTTAAAAGGTATCGTTTACGAACACATGGGTTACCTGTACAACCGGATGGTTTCGAAAAAGGCGGTTACTTATTATTTACAAGCCGAAAATATTTTAAAAAATTATCCCAACTCTATGGCTGCCAAAAAAAGTATGGCATCGTTGGGATTAAATATCGGTATTGAACACATGGATGTTAGTGATGAAGAAGGAGCCTTGTTTTATTATTTTGAAGGAATAAAAAGATACGAATCATTCGACAGCATGAACAGGAACCTGCCGCTGCTTTATGCAAGTATTATAAATTCTTACTACAATCTTGGCAAGTATGAAACAGCATTAACGTATTGTGAAAAAGCCTATTCAAAAAGTATCGCCTGGGGAACTGTATCCGCTCAAATGTCGTCGGCAATTAATTACGGCAGGGTGTTAATGAAATTAAAGCAGCCTGAAAAAGCAACCTATTATTTTTCAAAAGGCAAATCCCTTGCCGATAGCGTGAATGACCCTTACTTTCAATCTAAATATTACCAGGTAATAGGTAATTTTAAGTTTGATGAAAGCAAATTTGACGAAGCCCTGGCCCTGTTTACAAAGGGCCTTCCACTCATCAAGGAAACAAAAATGCCTTTTGATATTTCCAGTTGTTATATGTGGGTGGGAAACTGTTATGCAGGAATTGGAAATTTTATCAGCGGCCGTAAATATTTAGATTCGGCATATGCACTTGCAAAGCAATATGATTATGTACACCAGGTTAAAGACCTGTATTTAAACAGGTATCAACTTGAAAAAATGGCGGGCAATTTTTCGCTGGCAATAAATTATCTCGACTCATTTAATGTAATTAACGACAGCCTCGAATTGGTTAAGGGTTCCGATCGTATAGAATTTTTAGATGCCAAATACCAGGCAGAAAAAAAAGAAACGCAGATCAGTCAATTGCAGTCTGAAAAAGAAATCCAGCGCCTGAATATTCAGCGGAAAAATATGCTGAATTATTTTTTAATTACGGCCACTTCAATTCTTTTACTTCTAGCTTTATCATTCTACCGTAATTTTAAACAAAAGCAAAAACTTCAGCAACAGCGGATCAACGAATTAGAAACAGAAAAACAATTAACTGCCACAGAAGCCGTACTAAAAGGTGAAGACCAGGAACGAACACGTCTGGCGAAAGATCTGCATGATGGGTTGGGGGGTATGTTATCGGGCATTAAATATTCATTAAATACTATGAAAGGAAATCTTATTATGACGCCTGAAAACGCACAGGCATTTGAGCGCAGCATGGATATGCTGGACAGCTCTATTAAAGAAATGAGGCGGGTGGCACATAATATGATGCCCGAAGCATTGGTAAAATTCGGATTGGATACTGCCTTGAAAGATTTTTGTAACGACATTAACCAGAGTGGTGCATTAATGGTAAATTACCAGTCAATAGGAATGGTGCATGCAACAATTGATCAAACGACCGCCATCACTATTTACCGTGTTGTGCAGGAACTCATCAACAACACGATGAAACATGCGGCGGCAAAAACGGCCATTGTTCAGTTAAGTAAAATAGACGGGCAATTATCTGTAACCGTAGAAGATGATGGTAAAGGATTTGATCCGCTGGTATTAAAAAACGCAAAGGGAATTGGCTGGACAAATATTCAAAGCCGGGTAGATTTTTTAAAGGGCCAATTAGATATCCGGTCTGAAATTGGGAAAGGCACTTCTGTTCATATTGAATTAAATGTGTAAATGGCCACAAATGTTTTTATAGTTGATGATCACTATATGGTGATTGAAGGTATCCGGTCATTGTTGCAAAATGTAAAGGATATTGAATGCACCGGGCATGCAATGAATGCAGTTTCGTGCCTGGCTTTTTTACAGCAGCAACAACCCGATGTGATCTTAATGGATATTAACCTGCCCGATAAAAGTGGTATCGAACTGTGTAAAGAAGTGAGGGAAAAATACCCGGCTGTATTTATCATTGGCCTCAGTACTTTTAACCAGCAAAGTTTTATTCAGAAGATGATGGATAACGGGGCATCGGGTTATGTACTTAAAAATGCTACACAGGAGGAATTGATAGCAGCCATAGCGATAGTGGCAAAGGGGGGGCATTTTTTAAGCGAGGAAGCTGCCTTGTCTTTACGAAAATATAATGCAGGCGATATGCCCCTGTTAACCAGGCGGGAAAAAGAAGTGCTTACCCTGATCGCAGAAGGCATGACCAATGCGGAAATTGCGCAAAAATTATTTATCAGCACGACTACCGTTGATACGCACCGAAAAAATCTTTTAGAAAAATTCCATGCCAAAAACACGGCCCTGCTTGTAAAATTGGCACTATCGCAGGGGCATCTGTAATGACGAAAGAATAACATCATTTGCGGGTGGAGTGCAGATTATTGCTAAGCCTATACCATTTATGGATTGCTGAATTATAAGAAGTTTTTTTTCTTTTGATAAACCGTTGAGCTTTAATATAAATTCTTCAATTAATGGCTGCATTTTCATTGTTCATTTCTTCAATAATTATTTCTTAAATCCAATCCTTTCCCGGTCTTCCCATTTTTTTTGTGCTGCTTTTTCATCCAACAGGTTTTCCATTGCATCGTAAATCTGGTTTAGCTGAACATCGTGTTCACCCAGCCTATCCTTTATTTCTTTTAATTGTGTTTTCAAATCACTTTGCTGCAATAAAACCCGCCTTATTTCTACAAAGGCCCGCATAATGGCAATGTTCATGTTTATTGCCTTATCTGAATTAAGTACCCCGCTTAACATAGCAACGCCCTGTTCTGTAAAGGCATAAGGAGTGTATTTACTATGTTGCCCCCTACCCGTTTTTAAGGTAACAATTTGTGACCTTAAAGAAACATTGCTTTCCGGCGCGGTAACAGATTGTGACCGGACACCCTGCCATTCAGCAAGGGTAAGCCTGAACATAAAGTCCGGGGGAAATCGTTTAATATTACGTTTAACAGCCTGGTTTAAAGCCTTTGTTTCTACTTCATACAATTGGGCAAGGTCAAAATCAAGCATCACCCTTTCAGCTCTTATTTCGTAAATCCTGTTTTGAATACTTTGTATTACCTGCATACTGTTTTTTTAAAAGTCTGATTGTATTTTTTCGGCTGCGGTCCGTTTAGTTTGGTACATGATCTTTGCATACATCTGTGATGTTTTCAATTCCCGGTGGCCCGGCATTTTTGATACGGCATAAATATCTGTTCCCTTGCTTAATTGCAAAGTAGTAAAAGTATGCCGGAAACAATGCAAGGTTATATTTTTTGATATTCCGGCTGCTCCTATCCATTGGTACAAATGTTTATTGGAACAGGCTGAATAAGTAAGCCCTTTAAATGCCTGGCCGGTTGGTCCTTGCCGTTCATCAAACAAGGTGTAAGCCTGTTTAGAAATAGGCATCTTTTCAACCCCTTAGGTTTTTTGTTGTTTGAACTGCAGGAAATAACCGTTGCCTTCCTTATATTCAACTTCACGCCAAACGGGTTTTTGAATATCTGAAAACCTTAACCCGTAGGGGCTGAAAAAAGGGCTCCAATTTTCATTAACGGGTTTTGGCAATCGGTTTTTACAAGGCTGTTTAATTCCTCAATAATTAAAAAATTCCGTTGAGTTTCTGCCTGCTTAATCTGTCCTACCCTTGCGTTAAGATCAATTTGCAAATAGCCGTCTTTATAAGCCTGTTTTAAGACAGCCTTGAATTTATTGAAATAAGATAGGGCTGAATTTTGGGAAAGGGTTGCTTTGCTGCTCTTATTGCGTTCAGTTGTTAAAAGATAGTCCCGGAAATCCTTACAAAATGTTTCGTTCAGATCGGTAAACTTCAAACTCCCCTTTGTAAATGATTCCAGGTAATGATAAGATGAAACCTGGTTACCAAAATTGGATGCTTTGCGTTTATCTGCCAATCCCTTAAAATACGAAACAAAATTTCTTTCACCCTGTACCCTCATTTTTAATTGTTCCCTTTCATAGCCTGTATAGATTTCAGGTTTATTCAGGTTGTTATCCTTTTTCTGCCGGATCTGTTCTGCCAGCTGTAAAGTTTCTTTATTGTGCTGTTTGTCAATGGGATGCAGCTTTGCTTTTTTGGGTTCAAATTTCTTATCTGATACCGGAACAAATCATTTTATTCTTTACCCTTTTTCATCTAAATATTTCTGTTACTCGTTTTTGGTTTCATTGTATAGAAATAAATTAAGAAACTCCATTTGGGTTGTTTCCCCCATTTCGGTGTTTTGTAGTAGCGGGTAGAAGTCCAGGAACAGGCTTTGCCAATTCCCTGAAATTGCTTTTTGTATAAGTTTGAATTTTGTTGCCATTTAAGTTATGCAAATAGTTTATCAATTTCTGAACGCTTAATTATGTTTTTCCGATACAGAAAGTAATTTACGTTGAAACTTAGATAGTACTAATGGGGCACAAAATCAGCAATATTGTGCATTAAGCCGCAATCATGTTCCTGCATTCCAGGGCGCATTCCTCACAGGCTTTTGAACATTCCTGGCAATGTTCCTTGTCATGTTTTTTACATTCAGTCGAGCAAGCGTCGCAAATATCAACACACAGCTTACAAATGTCCTTAGCCCTTTTACTTCCTAAACTCATTAACTGGGCTGCAGTATAACAAACAATAGAACATTCCATATCCAACTGAATACATCTTGCCATCATTTTTACATCAGCTTCCATTGTACATGAAGTTGTACAATGATTACAAATCGCCGCACATTTTAAACATGCTTCGATACAGGTTTTATAAGTATGATATCCTTTCATGATTTTTTTTAGGTAAAGTACAACCGTCGTGCCGGAATTTTTGCAGTTAATTTTATCTAAGATCTAACGTGAACATACTTTTCAGGGGAAACATGAATAAGCATATAAAAAAATATGTAAGTTATATAGCCAATTGTCTATCCCCGAATAAGAATTGATAAGGCAACTAAAAATAGCTCCAGTGCGAACGCAGCACAAACAAGCGATGAAAAACTACTGAATGTAGAATCTGAAAGTTCGCAGCATAGCGTCGGAGGATTTAAGCATTCCGGTTTTCGGTAACTGCCCTGCAACAATTTCATATTGCAATTCCATGCCATGTATTTATAGAATTCAGTAACAGTGAGAGCCTGTGGTTGTTGCTTCCCGACGCGCTTTGACCATCCGGGTAAGATCGCATGTGTAATAGTATCTTCTATACGTGGTTACCTATTATTTCTTTGCATGATGAATCGTTTGCAAAAGTTTATTTAAGATAAAATAGTCCGAAATAGAATTTAGTGGTATTTTTGCTTTTGTAATCAATCAAAAGTAATTATGAATCGCTTTAAATCCTGCA
Source organism: Chitinophagales bacterium (assembly GCA_038245055.1). Taxonomy (GTDB): domain Bacteria; phylum Bacteroidota; class Bacteroidia; order Chitinophagales; family Chitinophagaceae; genus Ginsengibacter. Next base: position 26,997 of record JBBRSV010000026.1, read on the forward strand.
TAGTACTACTGGTATTTTCCCTATGCTTTATCCCGGCATTTAGTCAAACTGCACAAAAAGGCAATTCGCTTTTTACACAACCCGGCATCATTATCACTTTAGTACTTATTTTAATTCCCATACTTGCAGGACTGCTTATCTTTTCATTAAGATTGAAAAATGTTGTAGATAAAATTAAGGATGGCAAAGACAAAGATGAAGCAGCACGTTTTGCCAATTACCTAACAAACCTGGAAGGTGATGAAATTGATACTGTGTTGGAAAATAAAAAAAAAGCCGCCGCCTTCAGGTTAGCAAACAATGAACTAAGTGGTGATCTTGCCCCATCAGATGAAAAGGGATTGATCACCCATATTAATGAACAAACAAATATGGGCTTTGTGGCTACTAAAAAAAAAGCCCTGAAACGCCCAAATATTGATCCTCAATTATCTAAATTAATTGTTTGGTTTTTAGTAAGTGCAACGTTCTGGTTGTTGTTTGGAACCACTGTTGGAGAATATCTCGGTATTAAATTCGTAGCGCCCGATGCTGACCATTTCAGCTGGTTAAGTTTTGGCAGGCTAAGGCCGGTACATACCAACGCAGTGTTTTGGGGCTGGAGTTCTTTAGGTATGCTGGGGCTGGGATATTATGTAATACCGATGGTTAGCAATACCAAAATTGCAAGTCTAAGACTTGGCTGGTATTCCTTGTATTTAATTAATGCTGCTGTGCTGATTGGGAGCCTTTTCCTGATGGCAGGTATTAATAATGGCGGTGGCGAATACCGTGAATATATATGGCCGGTAATGGGCCTGTTTGCTTTGGCATTGGTGCTTACGCTGATTAATTTTCTAAACACTATTGCCCGGCGTGCTACTAAAGAAATATATGTATCTAACTGGTACATGGTGGCAGCCGTTATTTTCGCAATAGTAATTACGCTGGTTGCCTATTTACCTTTTTGGCAAAATGGGTTAGGCGAAACTATTTCGCAGGGATATTATATGCACCAGGGTGTGGGTATGTGGTTTATGCTTTTTACCCTTGGGTTGGTGTATTATTTTTTACCCCAACAATTAAACAGGCCTATCTATTCTTACAGTTTGGGTATTATGGCTTTTTGGGCCCAGATATTTTTTTATACTGTTATCGGTACCCATCATTTCGTATTTAGTTCTATACCCTGGTGGTTGCAAACAGTGGCTATCGTAGGTAGCGTGGGCATGATCATTCCCGTGGTTGCAGGTACCACCAATTTTCTGTTTACGTTCAAGGGGTCATGGTATAAAGTAGGCAGCAGTTATACGTTGCCTTTTTATGTGGTGGGTATTGTATTTTATTTTACCGGTTCCATGCAAGGCACAGCAGAGGCATTCCGTTCCACCAACCTGATTTGGCATTTTACCGATTTTACCACAGCACATTCTCATCTAACCATGTATGGCATCATTGCCTTTTTTCTATGGGCATCTATCTATGCTGTAGTGCCAAGACTGACAGGCAAAGAACCTTCATTTACATGGGTAGGTGTTCACTTCTGGATGGCATTGATCGGTTTACTCTTTTATACCATTCCCCTGATGATTGGCGCAACATTAAAAGGTATGATGTGGCAGGATGCGAAGCCATTTATAGACAGTGTTGAATTGATGTTTCCTTATTGGCTCTGGCGGGCAATAGGCGGTACTATGATGTGGCTGTCGCATATTGTATTTGCTTACAACATGTATAAAATGATCTTAGGAAAAGAAGGCATCAATATTCGAAAAGAAGGCGTTGAACAATTAAAACAATTACAGCCGGAAGCATAGTTTTTAGGATTCCGAACGACAGTATTACTATGGTGCTTTTGTTGACTCGCATTGAAAATCCAGCTTGCCTCGGGCCTCTTGTACGATTGGTTCAATGAGCAACAAAGAAACTACAGTTATTAATTATAAAAATGTAATCGATACAAAATGGACATATTCAGTAATCATAAAAGATTATATACAACAGCCACTTTAATGTTTTTGGCGCTTACGATTTTAGTGGCCATTTTACCTGCACTCAACAACCAAAAAAATAATCATCCATTACCGGGCAGCGAACCCTTAACAGTGGCACAGCAGGCAGGTAAAGACGTTTATATTGCCAATGGCTGTGTAGCCTGTCATACGCAACAGGTTCGCAATGTTGATATGGATAAAATGTGGGGCAGCCGGCCCAGTATTGCGGCTGATTATGCCGGTAACGAACGCATCAGCATTTGGGTAAATACAGCCACCTTAATGGGTACGGAACGCACCGGCCCCGACCTTACAAACATAGGTACAAGGCAGTCGAGTATTGACTGGCATTTATTGCATTTATACCAGCCCAGGGCAGTTGTTCATCAATCCATCATGCCATCGTATAGTTTTTTATTTGAAGTAAAAAAGAAGCCGGGCAAGAATGATGTGGTTGTAAGCGTGCCGGAAAAATATTTTGATACTGCAAATGGAAAAATTGTTGCAACAAAAGCTGCGCTGAATCTGGTAGCTTACCTGCAATCATTAAAACAAATTAAACTGCCCGATGGCACACCGGAACCGGATTTTCTATATAAACGACAACAAAAAACAAATGCAGCCAACACAAAAAATGGAGTAGAATCAAATGGAGTAGCCTTATACAGCGCTAATTGTCAAAGTTGCCACCAGGAAAACGGAGAAGGACTTAAAGGTGCATTTCCTCCACTCAAAGGAAGCCCTATTGTAAGTAATGATAACCCTGAAATGATGATCAATATCATTATGAAAGGCTATGACCCCAGGCCCGAATACGGCGTAATGCCGCCGGTAGGAGTCAATAACAATCTGAAACCCGAAGAAATTGCGGCAATTATCAATCATGAGCGAACCAGTTGGGGAAATAATGCAAGGAAAATCCCGGTAGAAGAAGTTAAGAAAATAATGGACTTTATTAAACAGGAAACAAAGTAATATGAAAAAGATTATTGTACTAATTGCCCTTACTGTAATTTATCAATGGACGTTAGCTTGTCCGCTTTGTGAACAAAGCCAGCCCAGGATATTTAGAGGTATTACGCATGGTACAGGCCCTCAGAGCAACTGGGATTTTGTAATAATTGCAGGAGCTATGACGGTGGTAACATGTTGTTTGTACTTCAGCATTCGTTATTTAATCAAACCGGGCGAAACAAATAATAACCATATTAAAAACAGCATTTTTAATACAGCAGAGCATGGAAGATAAAAGCACAGTCAGCATTTTTATAGATGATGAACTACAACCTATCGCATCATTTGCCACACCGGTAAACTTTGAACTGGATACTCGTAAGTTAACAGATGGCGAACATATATTGACTGTTGTAAGTAAAGATGTAACAGGAAAAGAAGGTATACGAAAAATTCCTTTTGTAGTACGTAACGGTCCTGCAGTAGCCATAGAAGGCATAAAAGAAAATGATATTGTGGATGGCATAGTGCCATTGATGATAAACGCTTATGGCAAGGGCCACCAAAGGAAATTCATTATTGAAGGCAGCGAAACGCCACAGAGTGTGCCCTCCTGGATATGGGTATTGCTGATTGCATTTGCCTGTTGGGCGCTGTACTATTTCGTTACTAATTTTTCAATTTAATTGTATTAAAACAATGGAATCTTACAAAGACATAAAAGGTTTGGATGACATTAAATTAATGGTAGATGATTTTTATAATAAAGTAAAAATGGACGAGCTGTTATCTCCCATCTTTTTTGAATATATCCCTACCGATTGGCAACCGCATCTGGAAAAAATGTACCTGTTCTGGAATGCTGCGCTGTTTGGCGAAAAAGGGTATGTCGGCAATCCATTTTCAAAACATGTTAAGCTAATAACTGTAACTCCAACGCATTTTGAAAGATGGCTATTGCTATTTCATGAAACCATTGATACCCATTTTTTGGGTAATATGGCCGATGATGCCAAACGAAGGGCTGGTATAATGGCCGATAATTTCATGAGGCGTTTAGCATCCATAAAACAACATGGTACAATAACAATCGTATGAGTGAAGCCCGTGCAGACAGCATCAAACACGATATTAAACCCGAAGATTATATAACAGACCTTGTTCATCAGTTTTATACTAAAGTGCGGCAGGGCGCATTGCCGGGCCCCGCTTTTAATTCGATCATAAAGGCTAATTGGAAGCATCACCTCCAGGTCATGTGTAATTTCTGGAGTACAATTTTATTGTATTCAAAAAAATATTCAGCCGATCCAATGGTAAAACACTTACCCATACAGCTGGAGAAAAAAAATTTTAACAGGTAGTTGATCTTTTTTGAAGAAACGGTTGATGAGCTATTTTCCAGAAAGATAGCTGCAAATGCCAAAAGCAAGGCAAACAATATTGCAAGGATTATGAAAAGCGTAAAGCAAATCCGGTTATAAAATATTTGAGTTAACAGGACACGGCAAACAAAAGATAAAAAGAGAACCTGGTTTTTTCTGTAAATTCGGACAAATTAATCTTAAAATAATGATTTCAAAAGCATGCCAGTATGCATTAAGATCTGTTGTATTTTTAGCGTCAAAAAATGATGATAAAATAAAATTAAATGTAAAGCAGATTGCAAAAGAAATTGATGCCCCCGAAGCATTTACTGCTAAAACATTGCAGTTACTAAATAAGCAAAAAATCATTACTTCCCTTAAAGGGCCTTATGGCGGTTTTTTTATTGAAGACTACCAGATGGACCTGCCAATCATTAACATCGTTCATGCGATAGATGGTTTGCAAATATTTACTGCCTGCGGATTTGGATTAAGACAATGCTCTACCGGTCATCCCTGTGCTTTTCATGATACTTATGCTGTTTTAAGAAATACCATGAAAAAAACATTTGAAAAAACAACCGTTAGAAAATTGGCGAAAAATATCGAAGATGGTACCCACTTTTTATCAAGTCTTGAATCAAAGAAAAAGTGAGTGCTGAAAGAAATACTATCAAAATTACTGTTGACTATAACAATGAACTGTATATTTTGGAAACTTATGCTCATGGATACAGAAGTTTAATGCACTTAATTTTTGATAAAATATTCATTGAAGATTTTGGCGACTGCAGGGGGATGGGCCGTTGCGGCACCTGCCTGGTGGAGCTGTTAAATCAACAAAGCGCTCCAACAGTTTTTGAACGCAACGAAGAAACTACTTTAAAAAGATTGGGTGAAATAGCTCCCAATACCAGGTTGGCCTGCCAGGTTTTGGTTGATGAAAGGATTAACAATCTTCATTGCAGGGTAATTTTACCGGATGCATTAGGATTTTAGTTATACTCCATCAATTTCACCAATTCATTTACCTTGCTTTAATAACTTTAATAATTTAACTAATCATTAGGTAGCCCAATAGTTCTCCCTAACAAAAATCGATTAGGTTTGCACAAATGATTAATAACAGTATCAATAATGCCCATACACTTAACAGCAGGTACATTGTATCTACACTTAAGGCATTAAATATCTGTTCATTTACAGAGTTTTTCCCTTTCTGTAAAAAACTCTATTACTTCTCCAATTTTAAGGACTTTAATACTTTTACCCAAGCCTGATGTCTTCAAGGTTTGGGATAGTTTTTCTTAGTTATTTCCATTAATTTAAAATGACAGGTGTTTTAGTATGCTTTAAATTCATATTGAATTTAAGTTGGTACTACTATTCTTCGAAGATAGATAAACCCGCAATTCATCGCAGTCATTGCATCTCTCTACTTTTAAAATCATAAAAATGTCAACTATTGCTTTTTCATTAATTATCGTATTCTTCGTTGTATTTCTTTTTATCGGGTTCACATACATTGGCAAGAAACAGAAAAAGAAAGCTGCCGCAATACTTCTGCTGCAGTTAAGCAGATCAGGAGCAGAAAATAATTTATCCTTTTCAAGCCAGGAATTATTAAATGGCTCTATCCTTGGCCTGGACGCAATGAGATTAAAATTATTGATTTTGCAACAGGGCGATGAAGACTCATACGAAAGGAATATAATTGATCTGGAAATGGTAAAGAATTGTTCTGTAAAAAAAGTATACAAGCCATTTCATGAAGGTAATTCCAAAGGAAACAAAATTGAAACCTATCTGGATAAAATTGTTCTGCACTTTGAATTTACTGATAACAGGGAATCGAGCGAAGTAAATTTTTACAGGCATATCAGCAATAATATTTATGAAATGCAGGATTTGGAACATAAGGCCAGAAAATGGGAATTAATGCTTTTGCAAATGACAGGGAATAAATTGAAACAGATAGCCTGAAGTGTTATTAATGATGCTTGCCGTTAGAAATAAACCGATACTCCCTGTATTTTGCAAAGGGCTAAAACAGGATGATAATTTATATTAATAAATTAATTGGCATGATACAAGCCGAAAAAAAGACGTCTCCCAATGAAATGATTCTATTCGTATCTGTATTAATAAATGTAGTGGTACTTGAACATGCATTTACTATAAATGAGCAGTGGTATTGGGCACTGATTGTTACTCTTCCAACGATAATATTTGCTGGTATCTATAATAAAAAAAGCAAAAACGTGCATAACGGAAGCTTATGAATTTTTTAGCAAAATGAAAGAAATAAATGAATGGAATATTCTATCACTATTAAATATGACACTGCCATGCAACCGTTAAATGAACAACTTATCCTGAGCGTAAACCGGAATACTAAAGTATGTTCGCTTCATCAAAAGGAAGCAGGCAACCTTTAATAAACTGAACTATAGAAATGTTGAATGTTTTTACTAATAAATAACTCATTTTCCTTTTACATACCCAAATTCTAACCTGATTCTAATTCCTCTTGTTCACGATGTTAGGTAAATTTGCCTGCAGAAATTCTTACAGACTTTATTTGATAGAATTCTTAAACAGGGCAAACACTTAAAACCTGGTAAATTTTAATGAGAGGATGAAAACGCTTCACGACAGAATTCCTGTTTCTATAGCATTAAATGCGACTTTGGAAGCTGAAAAAATTCAGCCGGCATTGATTCAAAACAAGAAAAGGCTTCTATTCGTTTCCATACTATCCATTTTTATTGCGGGTTGTATCAGCGTAATTGCAAAATTCCTGATCCACCTGATTGATCTTATTACCAATATTTCGTTTCATGGTAATTTTTCCATTTCACATACTAACCCGGCAACCAATTCATGGGGGATTTGGGTTATTGTTGTGCCTGCAACCGGTGGAATTATCGTTGGCCTGATGGCACTCTATGGTTCAAAAGCCATTCGTGGACATGGAATACCAGAAGCCATGGAACAGATATTAACGAATCAAAGCAAGATCAAGCCTGCTATCACTTATCTAAAACCAATTTCTTCAGCAATATCAATTGGTACCGGCGGCCCCTTCGGAGCTGAGGGGCCAATTATTGCAACTGGTGGTGCATTAGGTTCCACGTTAGGACAGTTGTTAAGGATTACTCCTAATGAACGAAAGATATTACTTGCGGCAGGTGCAACGGCAGGCATGTCGGCAATCTTTGGAAGCCCTATCGCAGCCATTTTTTTAGCTATTGAATTGCTGTTGTTCGAATTTTCCCCCAGGTCTATTATACCTGTTACATTGGCGTGTATAACCGGAGCTGCAGGCCATCATTTTTTATTTGGCCAGGGCCCTGTATTTGCAATGGATAAACTTATTGCATTTCCTACAAATGCCGCACTCGCAACCTATAGTTTAATGGGTATTGTAATTGGAGTAATTTCAGTTGCAGTTACAAAAATTGTCTATTTTATTGAAGATAGCTTTGAAAAACTTCCTGTTCATTGGATGTGGTGGCCGTCAATTGGTGGGCTAATAGTAGGATTAGTTGGATATTTTTCGCCCCGGACTTTGGGAGTAGGATATGATAATATTACCGATTTACTTACGGGAGAGATGCCAATGAATATCGTATTTGCTTTATGTGCACTTAAATTTATTTCCTGGTCTGTTGCGTTGGGTAGCGGAACATCAGGCGGTACATTAGCACCCTTACTTACCATTGGTGGTGCTACCGGAGCTTTACTGGGCATGTTTGTTTTAAAAATTTATCCCCTATCAGGTGTAACGCTTCCATTAGCTGCTTTGGTTGGCATGGCTGCGATGTTTGCGGGTGCATCAAGAGCATTTTTAACTTCGGTTATTTTTGCTTTAGAAACAACTGCACAATCTAATGCGCTGTTGCCATTACTCGCAACCTGTGGTGCTTCTTACATCATATCATTCTTCTTCATGGAAAATACAATCATGACAGAAAAAATTGCACGCAGGGGAATAAAAACGCCTTCATCTTACGAGCCTGATATTTTAGAAAAAATTACTGTAGCACAGGTGATGGAAAAAAACGGAATGATATTCAGTGAGGATAATTCTATTCTGGAAATCACAGACTGGCTGCATAAAGAGCCCGATCATAACGGCAACTATTTTATTATTTCTAATGAAGCCGGTGAATATAGGGGAATATTAAGTGCATCAAATCTATTTAGTAAGCATCATAAAAATGATACGCTGATAGGAACACTTATAAAACGAAAACATATTTCCATTGGTATTGACAATAGTTTACGCAAAGCAGTTGAAATGATGGCAAATGAAAATATTGATGTACTGCCTGTATTATCAAATGACAGAAATATCATAATTGGCATATTGTCCTATCACAACATCCTTTCAACCTATAAAGAGGGAATTGAGGAGCATACAAAAAAGCAACCTCCTATTTCAATGAAAAGAAGAGGTTTGAAATTACTGGTTCATGGTCAAAAATTGCTCAGTTTCCTGAAGACCAAAGCAGATTAACAGAATAGATTACATTACTGCAGCCCAGGAATAATTTCAATTAGATAACCCGTCGATGGGAAGCGGGAAAATAAAATCCTGAAAAATACTATGCCTGGCTTTTTTTACATGGGCTGCATATTTATTCAGGCTTCTAGTGATCCCGGATGCATATTCTTGATTGAGTTTTGAAATAATGGCATTGGTTTTTTCTATGTCCTTGATAAGTTCTTCCCTTTTACATGCATTAAAAGGATAATATTTCTCAACTGCCTTATCAAATTCCATTTTAAAATGTTTTTCCACTTCTTCATAATATGGAATTAATACTGGATTTGCAGTATAGGTTTTCAGATGTGATAGTTTAATCGCATCTGCTTTTTGAGATTCATTTACTACTTTGTAGGAACAGGAAGCCAGCACCGAAACCAGCACCGGCGCCTTTAATAAACAGTTATATTCCTCTTCCGTTAGATTTTCAAATTCTTTTATCATCAGCTATCGTTTTTATCTTCATGAATATTATTCTAGCGGATAGGGCTGGAGGTATAAAATGTTTAATGATGAAGCAGGCCCTAAGCTCTCATTAATATGCCTACCGTTAAATGAAGAAATTTTTGTTTCAACCTCCGGGTTAACAAATATGATATCGGCATTAACTTTTTTTACAAAATTCAAGACCGCTTTCGGGAAATGGCTATGGTGAAGCAGGTGGCACTCTATCGGATTATTCATTACAGTTTGTAAGATCCTATAGGTATCAAGCAGTGATTTCCTCACCTGCTCTTTATCGCTATTACTTTTGTGCAGGCCCAACAGAATTATTTTTGACCGGAATATTTTTGCAAATACAGCCAGGAAAGCTATTTTTCTTTCAGGAATAAAATTTCTTACGGGAACAACGATGGTTTTCATCCTGGTATTGATAGACCTTTTTACCACATTAAGAACCGGGCAATTTGTTGATCTTGATAGTTCATCCGGACAGATGGGTTTTATTAATGAAAAAAAATTGTGTTTTCTTTTTTTAGTCATGATAATCACTTGCGGCCCGATCTTTTTTGCAGTCTCTACAATTTTGTCATAAACATTACCCCTTTCAACATGCATTTTAACTGTCGTGCCAGGCATAGTTTCTTCCATGGCTGCTTTCCATTCGTTCAACTTTTTTACAGCGTCTTCGAAAGAGGCATAATCCTTATAATGATATCGCTCATTTTTATTAAGCTTTTGCGGAAAAATATTATTCGGTTTAAAAATATGCAACAAATGAATGCACGAAATGCCTGCATTTGCCAGTTCTACTGTTTGCTCGAAAGCAGCTTCGGTATTTTCGTAAAAGTCAACAGGTATAAGTATGATACTACAGAGATTGGGCAGCATGATCTAATTGTTGTCAGATGATCTTATGAATACTTGAAATTACACGTCCGTATTAAGAACTGCATTAATAGCTGATTAGAATTTGATTAAAATATAATGGTAATATTCATTTGATTAAAGGATAAGCCCTAAATTGCTATAGATATCATAAACAGTAAGTGTTATGGACGAAAGGAGTATTCTTATTGTAGAAGATGAAAAAAAAATTGCTGACACACTTCAATTTGGCCTGGATGAAATAGGTTTTACAGTTGCTGTGGCTTATGATGGTAAGCTGGGCTTGCACTTATTTAATTCCGGCAGTTTTAACCTGGTAATTCTTGATATCAATCTTCCGGGGATTAACGGGTACGACCTTTGCAGGGCCATCCGTCTGCGGGATGCGCAGGTACCAGTACTGATGCTCACTTCGATGAGCACCCTTGATGATAAAATTGAAGGCTATGATTCGGGTGCAGATGACTATATAGTAAAGCCTTTTGAATTCAGGGAGCTCATTCTGAAGATCAGGTCGCTGCTCAAGCGTTCCATGCCTCAAAACATCCCTGTTGGAAATATTTTACGGGTGGCAGATCTGGAAATGAACCTGGATAGTAAAGAAGTGGTCCGGGATAATATTATGATCAACTTAACCGCAAAAGAATTTCAATTGCTGGAATACCTGTTGCGCAATAAGAACAGGGTACTTTCAAGAGCTGATATTGCTATAAATGTATGGGAGGTGGATTTTGAAACCAATACGAATGTAATAGATGTTTATATCAGTTACCTGAGGAACAAAATAGATAAGGGTTTTGAGCAGAAACTAATTCAGACACATATCGGCATGGGGTATATTTTAAAAGATCATTAATTGCATGTAAGAATTAAAATAGTACTGTTTTTTACTGCAGTCATTACACTACTGTCAACCCTGCTTTGTATTTTTTTGTATTATTCTATTGATCATAGAAAGCCCGATAATTTACGGACTATATTGTTGCAAAGCCTCGTGGGTATAATTATCATCGCTGCAATATGTGGTTATTTTTTTTCAAAAATTTTATTGAGGCCAGTGAAGAAAATCGCTGACGAAGTCAATTTAATATCCGCACAAAACCTCGCACACAGAATCAACCCGGGGAAAGCAAACGATGAGTGGAAATACTTTATTGAAATTCTGAACGACCTGTTAAACCGTTTGCAGGAAAGTTTTGAAATACAGCGCCGTTTTATTTCAGTGGCTTCGCATGAGCTTTCGACCCCCTTAACTTCTATCTCCAGCCAGTTGGAAGTATCACTTCAAAAACAACGGGATCCCGAAGCTTACAGGCTGGTAATGCACTCTGTTCACCAGGACGTAAGGCATCTAAGTAAACTTACACAAACCTTATTGGAATTTGCGGCAGTTTCGGGTAAGCCAGGGGGAATAGAACTTCACCTGATAAGAGTAGATGAAGTTTTGATGCGCCTGCCGCGTGAAATGACAAAACTGGATAAAGAATTTGCAGTAAAACTCATCTTTGATCACTTACCGGAAGATGAAACTAAGTTATTGGTATTTGGTAATGCTGAGTTATTATTTACAGCAGTAAAAAACATTGCAGCTAATGCATGCAAATACTCATTGAATAAACTGGCAAAAATCGAATTATCCGTAAACCAGGGAAGTATCATTATAGCTGTTGAGGATAACGGAAAAGGCATTCCTGAAAATGAACTGCAGAATATATTCCAGCCATTTTACAGAACACCCGACAGCCATTCTGTAATCGGATTTGGAATTGGGTTGCCCCTTGTAAACCGTATTGTAAAACTGCACAAAGGGAAGATCATGATTAAATCAACAGTGGGCAAAGGAACTATTTTTTTTATTGAGCTGCCTGTTGCGGGAAGCACAGGAAATACATAAAATTCTAATTGATTTCTAATCTCCTTTTAAGCTGGTTTTAATTAATCGGTTATACCTTGTTGCCGATCAAATAAAATAATATGGAACGAATGAATTGGGATTTCGAACAGACGGAATTCTCTAAATCTATTTTGGCAGGTTTATTTGCAGGCATTGCGGCAACTATATTAAGTTTATGCTACAATATAGGTTTCCGCTATTATTCAGGCTTCTCATTGTCTGCAATATTGAATGTATCCACTATTATTTTTATTGTTTTATTGTTGGCAACTATTGCAGGATCGGTATTCTACGTATTACATCATTATTTTAAAAAAGGTACACTCATTTACATTTTGATATCTCTTATCATAACTGTTGCTTTATTTGCCGGAGCATCGATGGTCCAAAGATCAGCCGACCCTGTTTTAACCGCACAATTCAGAGAACTGCTTTCGGGCATAGTTTTAATTACAGGGTTTTGTGTAGTTTTTATGATTCCTCTTTTATTTAGGGGCGATTACCTCTAATAAGTTTTGGAATTGCACACATGTATATCTACAGGCAAAAAAACAACTGCAAAGTGCAATTTCAATGCCTGGTATCTTAACAAGCCTGTGCCTTAGCCGATCAAATAGGCCAACCCACTGTTTACAGGGTCGCACAAATCACTTATCTTCTTGTCCAGACACATTTTTTTGAAGAGTTCTCTCACGGCTTTATAATCTTCATGAATGGGACAGGGGTGAGTAGCGGAACATTTGCTCAAACCTAAACCACATTGATTAAATACTTCTTTGCCATCTATTGCAAAGACAATATTAATTATAGATTGGTTTCTTTGTTTAGCATCAATGTAGAAACCGCCATTTGGCCCCTTTGTACTGTTGATCACAGTTTCCTTTACCAGTGTTTGTAATAATTTTCCAACAGTATGTTCGCTGGCATCTATGTATTCAGCTATTTCTTTAATACCGGACTTCTCGCCAGATTCGTATTTAGACGCCAGGTATATAACCGCTTTAATGGCGGTTTTACAGGTAAGGCTCAGCATAATTATTTGTTTAAAAAAAGGTGACCTTCTTCCGAGATCATTTCATGATTCCATGACGGATCAAATGTTAAATCCACTTCAATAATATCATCAGTAAATATATTCTGTAATGCATTCTTCACTCCATTTGTAATAGATTCACCCATGGGACAAAATTGAGTTGTCAATGTCATACTGCAATATACTTTTTTGCCACGCTCGTCAAAATCAATCTGATATATTAAACCCAGGTCCACCACATTTAGGCCAATTTCGGGATCCATAACATTTTGAAGTGAAGCCAGGGCCGCCGTACATTTGATATTGTTATTTGTAATTACATTCATAACTGCTTCGGTTTATGCATAAATACTTTCAGTACATTCCAATTATACAAAACGGCTGTTAACAACAATAAAACAGCACCAGCCTTAAGCAACATGGCACTGCTGAATAAAATTCCGGTGGCAAATATCATAAACCCGAAAATATAAATAATCGCCATTGCTTTAAAAATGTGGCTATTAAATAAATCTTTAGGATTCGGCGTTTTACCCAGACCGGAGCGATGATGATACACTTTGTTCCATACAATGAAGGGAAGTGTTTTAAAAGTCATGCCCAGGATGATGGCAGTTATCCATCCAAAAAAAATAAGAAACCCATAAGAAAGGATAAGTTTTAATTGTTCTCCGGATACACTCATTAAAAATACAATTACTATTATTAAAAGCAGTACCGGAAGCAGCAGCAATGAAACAGAAAATAAGGATAGTTTTATTTGTTCATCTACCTCTTTTCGTATTCTTTGTTGGTAAGCACGGTAGCAAAAGTATATAAACAGGCTTATGGCGATAAATATAGTTATTACAGGAATAAACAGTAAGGCTTCGTTGCCCGGATAAAGAAATAATGCTACAAATAAAAGTAATGCCGAATTTATTAATGCATATATCCACCGCAGCAATTTAACATTGCTGTATTTTGAAATTAAAAACATTGGTATCAAACGGGAAGCTATACCTATTATCAATAATAAAAACCAGCCAATAATACCGGCATGTGCATGTAAAGTAAGATAATGCAAAGAACCAGCTGGCAATATCAGCTGCGTAAAATTATACACTTGTGCCAAACCTAAAATAGTGGTTAAAAACAACCAGATAGTTGCCGTAAAAGCAAACACCGCATGAATACTTTCATTTTTACTTTTTGCCATGCTGATGGCTATATTAATTAGATAGGCAAGTATTGCAATCACCACAAGCCATCCGCCCCATTGTGCAGAACAGCCCATATCAAAAATATAAAAACCGTAAACCAGCAAGGGTATTCCAATAGCGGCAAGGATGAAGGAAGTGTATGCCAATATATCGCTGTATAGCTTTGACTCAATTAAAACCGGCACTAACTGGTGGCTTGCTCCCAGAATAATCATTGTACCCCAACCCAACGCCATGGTATGCGTAATGGCTAAAATATGCGGTTGAAAATAATGGCCAGTAAAAGCTTCGGTTGAAGTAAACAAAAAAATTGTTGCTGCTAAAAATGATATTGCTGCGTATAAATAAAAGGGCAATACAACTTTATAAGAAGTATTTTTTAGGGTTGTATTTGTGGCAGCAGCAAACATGTTATGTTCTGAATATTAAAAGATACACTTCGCCATCAGCCACTTCTTTAATACGATAGTCAAATTTACGTTCCGTTAATTCGGGCAAAAGAAAAACCGGAATTCGTTTGTGAATTACATACAATGCTTTTTCTTCCGGTAAATTATCCAGTGCATCCAATATGGTAAGCATGGGCAAGGGCATTTCTAAATGGCGCACATCAGCAGTTTCCATTTTCCCTTCAAATCGTTGCAACATTTCATCCCATCCTTCGCCTGCCTTACTGGTATCAACTTCCTTAATTGGGGCAACTTGGTTTTTATGAAAAAATGTATGAACCAGGTTGTCATGAATAGCTTCAGTATATGATTCAAATCCCTGTTTTTCCAATAACAGTATAAGCGGAACAGGTTCAAAACTATTTATTAATTTTAAGACCTGCCCCGATTGTAATTGCTTTACAACTTTCATAATTAAATTAAGCGGATCTTTTCCTGATGCTATTTCAGCACGAACATCTAACTCAACAATATCAGCTACGGTAATATTCTGTGCAAATTCCGGAACCTGTGTTGGATCTGTAGCATCATCTGCAGCAATAGTTTGATCAACAGAAAAGCCCAGTGGTTCCAGCTTTTTAAAAAAATCTTTCACTGTACATCCTCCTACCTTACTTGCCATATTAATGGAAGTTCGGGCACCCATCAGTTTGCGTAAAAGCGGGTTACGGAGTTTATTGAACCTGGGCGATATACTTATGATGGCTTCCAGCGCATCGGGGTTTTCTTTTAACAGCGTGGCAATTTTTGTATTGGCATTAATAGTTTTCATTGTTAGCAATTTAATACTCACATTTAATATGCATTACCTGCTCCAGTTTCCGATTAAAGCAACTGCAATAGTCTATTATTTTATATTACCGGGTTTCTGAATTTGTTTCATCAAATTATCATCCCATTTTCCTTCCACTTTTATTTGAGCCACGGCGCCAAAAGTAAATGCCTCAATTAAATTATGATTTAGGTATGCATAGGTACCTGGCTGCCTGAATTGATACAAAGCCGCAACTGCAGAGCCGCCCACTACGGACCATGATTCGTAATTGGTAGCAGGCTTATCATTAAAGGAACCGCCTAACCAAACAAGGTCTGCATGACCGCCAATTAAATGAATACGTGTATCTCTGTTTGCCTGAGAAGTGATAAATAAAACTTTATCGCCAACGTTTGCTTTAAGCGCATTTTTTCCGGTGAGAGCGCCAGTAACTCCATTAAATACAATATGTGTTGGCGTGAGCGTTTTAAAAACTTTAGTTATATCGTCAAAAGCATCTGCAGGTTTTTCATATTCTTTAAATTTTCCATTAGCATCTTTTGGTACATAATAATCCTGTTCGGCTATATAAAATGCTTTGTCGTAATGCACCGAATTTCCATGCTCATCTTTCAATCCTTCACGGGGTAATACCATAATAGCACCGTTCATACCAGAAGTTACATGCAATGGAACCATTACACCACCCGGGGCACAGTGATAAACAAACACGCCAGATTTTATTGCTTTGAATCGAAACGTAACCTGCTCACCAGGATTCACTAAAGTCAAATCTCCTCCTCCCATAGCTCCGGTGGCAGCATGAAAGTCGATATTGTGCATTAAAGTATTGGTGGCAGGATTTACAAGAGTTAATTGAACATAATCATTCTGATGAACAACAATCATTGGGCCCGGAACAGAGCCATTGAATGTAAGCGCCCATATTTTAACAGCAGGTTCAATTTCCAATTGCTTTTCCTGTACGGTTAATTTCACATCAACCACCACGGGATCGCCTGATACCGTTTGCTCATATTTAGGTAAATATGGTGGTGCAATTAATTCCTCTGTTATGTGTTTTAAGTTATCAGGATTTTCTTTGCCGGGTGATGCAAATACTGAATTTGATTGCGAACCGGAATTACTTTGCTTACAGGCGGTTTGA
>JBBRSV010000027.1:0-43059 GCA_038245055.1 Chitinophagales bacterium
GAAGACCGCATACTATTTCAATCAGTGGCCTGTGTTATCATTGCTGATAGCGGAGGAACATTAGTCGATCATGTTAACCGGAAAAAGATTGCAAAGGTGGGAATACCATTTATAGAAAAAACTCAATCGAATGTTCCTTCTTTTAGACCCATTACGTCGCCAACAGATCTTATTTTCTTTAATGGCCTGGGAGGATTTTCCCCTGATGGTAAAGAGTACATTATTATTGTGAATAACAAAAATAAAACTGCTGCTCCATGGGTAAATGTAATAGCGAATCCAAATTTTGGAACGGTTATTTCAGAATGCGGATCGGCTTATTCATGGACTGAAAATGCACATGAATTAAGGCTTACATCATGGAGTAATGATCCTGTTTCGGATACCAGCGGAGAGGCCTTTTACCTAAGGGATGAAGAGAGCGGTCATTTTTGGTCGACCTCTTTACTACCTGCTGGTGGTCAGTCATCTTTTATTACACGTCACGGATTTGGTTATAGAGTTTTTGAACATATTGAAGATGGAATTTATACTGAAATGACCGTGTATGTTGATACGGTATCGGCTATTAAATTCACCGTTTTAAAAATACGCAATCAATCAGGACGGCCACGTAATTTGTCTGCTACCGGTTATATTGAGTGGGTGTTAGGTGATAACAGGACGAAAACCGCCATGCATATTCATACAGAAATTGATCCAGATAGCCGGGCGCTGTTTGCAAAAAATCAATACAACACGGAGTTTAACAACAGGGTAGCTTTTTTTGATGTTGATTATTTGAATAAGACTTTTACCGGAGATCGTACAGAATTTATTGGCCGTAACGGCAATTTGCGGAATCCAGAGGCCTTGTCGCGTTTAAAACTTTCTGGAAGAATCGGGCTTGCTTTAGACCCATGTGCTGCAATCCAGATTCCTTTTTTTGTAGCTGAGGGGGAAGAACAGGAAATTATTTTTAGGCTTGGAGCAGGTAAAGATTTGAACGAAGCAAGTTCGATAGCTAAACAATTCAGGGGAAAGCAAATGGCAACAGAAGCCTTGGAAAAGGTAAAAAAATATTGGGAACAAACGATCGGTGCTTTGCAGGTCGAAACTCCGGATGATGCTATCAATATTATTACCAACGGCTGGCTTACTTATCAAACCCTCTCTTCACGGCTGTGGGGCCGAAGCGGATTTTACCAGTCAGGCGGGGCATTTGGTTTCAGGGACCAGTTGCAGGATGTGTTGTCGCTGCTTCATTCGAGGCCTGAACTTGCAAGGGAACAAATTTTACTTTGTGCATCACGGCAATTTAAAGAAGGTGATGTACAACATTGGTGGCATCCACCGGTTGGTCGTGGCGTACGAACACACATCTCGGACGATTACCTTTGGTTACCATTTGTAACTGCGATTTATATTAAACATACAGGAGACGTTGATATTCTTGAAGTTTCAAATAATTTCCTCGAAGGTCGGCTACTAAATCCGGGCGAAGACTCCTACTTTGATCTTCCTGTCGATTCTCATATATCAGCAACACTATACGAACATTGCGTAAGATCGATAAAACACGGGCTCAACTTCGGCGTGCACGGCTTACCGTTAATTGGTACCGGCGATTGGAATGATGGATTTGATAAAGTAGGGAATGAAGGCAAAGGCGAAAGTGTATGGCTTGCGTTTTTTCTTTATGAAATACTCAATCGCTTTGGAGAAACAGCAAGATTACATAACGACATTGCGTTTTCAGAAACGTGCAAATCAGAAGCGATAAAATTAAAAGCAAATATTGACAAAAGTGCGTGGGATGGTAATTGGTATAAGCGTGCGTGGTTTGATGATGGAACACCATTGGGATCAAAGAGTGATGAAGAATGTAAGATTGATTCTATTGCCCAAAGCTGGTCGGTTTTATCAGGAGGAGGAAACGAAAAGCTGGTACATACTGCCATGGAATCGGCCTATAAAAATTTGGTACAAAAAGAGGTGGGCATTATTCAATTGCTGGAACCCGCTTTTGACAAGTCCGACCTGAATCCCGGTTACATAAAAGGATACGTGCCTGGCGTACGAGAAAATGGCGGCCAATATACACATGCTGCGGTATGGATGATCATGGCTTTTGCGAAGTTGGCGGATAATGAACTGGTATGGGAATTATTAAATATGATTAATCCAATTAACCACGGTAAAACCGCCGAAGAAATTGCCATCTACAAAGTGGAACCTTATGTGCTTGCGGCTGATGTGTATTCACGTGAGCCTCATGCCGGACGTGGTGGGTGGACTTGGTACACCGGTTCTGCAAGCTGGCTCTATCGTTTAATTACAGAATCTTTTCTTGGCTTACAACAGGAGGGAGATAAATTAAAATTTACTCCTTGTGTTCCGAAAGAGTGGAAATCATTTAAAGTGAACTACAGATATAAAAACACACTCTATCATATTGAGGTAATGCAAATCCCAACTGGTGAAAAAATGACAGTGACAATTGATGGAGTGAAAAAGGAAGGAAATAGGATTACACTTGTAGATGATAAGGCTGAACACAATGTGCTGGTCGACGCAAATAAAAACAATTAACAATGGCACTTACATCATTCAAAGGATGTTTATTAAATTTTGTTTTTGGATTTTGTTCTCGCACGTTTGGGGATATGTCTTCTCTAACAATTGTTGACGGATAATTATGGAAAGAAATTATAAATATAAATTATGATTCCCCGGTTCACAGCTACAGAAAAAGCAATGCATTATTCTAAAGACATGAGCTTTTATGTACGAATAAAACCTTACATGCTTTTTATAATAGGGACAATTTTATTAGGATCCATTGTTATTGACTGGTGGATACAATAATTAATTTTTGAATTACCGCAAAATCCGTCTGTTGCCTTTTCTTCGGGAGGCTTAACCAAGACAGTAATATGGAATCAAGGTTTCTACAAAGGAGTTATTCACTTTAAGTAGACATTCATGTTGCCGTACTTTTTCTTTGAATGGATAATGTTCAATTGCAATAAAAGGTGTTGTATTATTCTTAAAAACGTAAGAACTTTCGTAAGAACTTTAGCTAAGAAAGGAGTAAAAATTCAATAAATATATTTCTAAAACACAATGCCAGCGAGGGTTTCAAAAAATGGATTTTATAAATCCAGATTGTGATTCTGAGGGTCGTGGGTTCGAGCCCCATCATCCACCCATTTAAATTTTCCTGTGGTAACGCAGGATTTTTTTTGTCCGCAAGTGTAATTTCTTGCTATCCAGAACAATAATTACATAAATAAACCGTCCATATATTATACAAAACCTTTGTTAATTAAACTTGTTACTTTTAATTACAGAATCTATTTTCTTTTATTTTTACGTATGAATCCTATAATGAATTTTATTATGAGCAAAAAATTTTTACCCGTACTTATAGTACTGATTTGCGGCGGTTTGTTTGTTACCTATGGCGTAATGGGAAGGGGAGATAAAAAAGATGATAACCCCAAAACGAAGTATGAAAAAATACTTCAGAATGTGGGAATAGTATTAGAACAGGGCCATTACAGCCCGAAAAAAATTGATGATAAATTTTCTAAAGAAGTGTTGGGAAAATACGAGGATGCACTTGATCCTGATAAATACATTTTTTATCAAAAAGATATAGTTGATTTTAAGAAATATGAGAATAAAATTGATGACGAAATTCACGGTGCGCCGCTGGAGTCTTTCTATGCCATCAGTAAAGTTTACCTGGCAAGGCTAGACGAAGTTTCAAAAATGTATAAAGAAATTCTTTCAAAGCCTTTTGATTTTTCGAAAGAAGAAACGTTGCAACTGGATGGTGATAAAAGAACTTTTCCAACTTCGGAAGCTGAAAGATATGATTACGGCAGGAAACGCCTGAAATATCTTGTTTTAGGCCGTTTCGTTGATTTACAGGATGATAGAGCAAAGCAAAAAAATATTAAAGATTCGGTTTATAAGGCTGATACAACGCTTGATCGCGAAGCACGCGAAATTGTTGGACGTCAAATGGATCGCTATTTTAGAACACTCAAAAATCATAATTCGTCCGATGATATGTTTAGCGATTTTGTAAATGCAATCACTGGCAGCATGGATCCACACACGACTTATTTTGCCCCTGTTGACAAAAGGAGTTTTGATGAATTATTAAGTGGAACATTTTTTGGCATCGGCGCCCAATTGAAAGAAGACGATGGAAAAATAAAAATTGCTAACCTGATTACTGGCGGTCCTGCTTGGAAGTCTGGAGATATTCAACCTGAAGATGAAATTATAAAAGTAGCGCAGGGCAACGACCTACCAGTAGATGTAACCGGGTTTGCAGTTACAGATGCGGTAAAATTGATAAGGGGAGAGCAAAAGGGTTCTACAGTAAAGCTTACATTAAAGAAAGCTGATGGCACAATAAAAGTTGTTCCTATTTTAAGAGATAAAATTTCTTTGGACGATACCTTTGCAAAAAGTGCCATAGTAAATGAAGGAGCGCATAAAATCGGTTATATCTACTTGCCCGAATTCTATGCGGATTTTGATGATCCTTCGGCACGGAGATCTGCTACTGATGTTGCGAAAGAGGTAGAAAAATTAAAAGCTGTGAATGTTGATGGCATCGTAATCGACCTTCGTGGTAATGGCGGCGGGTCGTTAAACGATGTGGTTGATATGGCCGGCTTGTTTATAAAAGATGGTCCCATATGCCAGGTAAAAGGCCGCGATGAAAAAGCGAATATTTTAAATGACCGCGATAAAGATGTTTTATATACTGGCCCGCTGGCGGTAATGGTGGATGAGTTAAGTGCATCTGCTTCTGAAATTTTTGCAGCCGCTATTCAAGATTACCATCGTGGTATTATTATCGGTAGCACGTCAACTTATGGCAAGGGAACTGTTCAACGCAGCGTTTCACTTGATCCGCAAGCAGAGAATGCTTTATTTACCAGGCCTGCCGAAGGCCTTGGAGACATCAAGCTGACCTTTAGAAAATTCTACCGCATCAGCGGTGGCGCAACTCAATTGCGTGGCGTGGTTCCCGATATCATAATTCCTGACCGCCTTGAAAACGCAAAATTTAGGGAAAAAGATAATCCTGATGCCTTAAACTGGGATGAAATTCCAAAGGCTAATTACACAGTTTGGAATCCGGGTTATAGTTTTAATTCAGTTGTAAGCCAAACAAATGCAGATCTTAACAAAAGCCCAATGTTTCAGGGCATAAGGGCCGATGTAAACTTATTGGATAAATATAATGACCAGGAAACACCGCTTAACATTAAAAAATATCGTGACAGGCTTGATGAAATAAAGGCGGCTGCAAAAAAATTGGATGATCTGAGTAAGTTGACCACTGATCTTTCAGTAAAAAATCTTCCTTCTGATTCTCTTGCTTTAGCGAATGATACGGATAAAGTGACTAAGAACAAGCAGTTTTTAAAGCATGTAAGCGATGATATTTATATTGATGAAGCGATGAAGGTAGTGGGAAAGATGATTGGTGAAGAGCAGGTAGCTCAGCGTAAATAAGCAATTTTTTTAGTTAAGAAGAAAGGCCGGCATTAATTGCCGGTTTTTTTGGCCTTCATCTTCAAATGCGTATAACATGTTTTATTCCGTTATAACCGCAATTTTTTATTAATAATTTATTCCGCTAAACTCATCAGTATTATTTTTCTTTTTACCCTATCTTTGCCGCCTAAAATTTAATAATTTGGCTACAAAGTTTTCAAAGGAAACTTATTTGTATTGGTACGAACTGATGCTTTTACTTCGCAGGTTTGAAGAAAAAGCTGGTCAGATGTATGGCATGCAAAAGATCCGTGGTTTTTGTCATTTATATATCGGCCAGGAAGCTATTGCTGCCGGCTGTATGACCGCCACAATTCCTGATGATATTTTTATTACGGCATACCGTGATCACGCACTCGCAATTGCAAAAGGCGTTTCCGCAAAATCGTGTATGGCAGAATTGTATGCAAAGGCGACTGGCTGTAGTAAAGGCAAAGGTGGAAGCATGCATATGTTTGGAGTAAAAGAAAGATTTTTTGGCGGCCACGGTATTGTTGGCGCACAAATAGGAACAGGCGCGGGATTGGCTTTCGCTGAAAAATATAAAGGAACAAAAAATACCGTGCTCTGCTTTTTTGGCGATGGTGCTGCAAGACAGGGAATATTGCATGAAACATTTAATATGGCTATGTTGTGGAAGCTACCGGTAGTTTTTATTTGTGAGAATAATAATTATGCGATGGGGACATCTGTGGCACGTACATCAAATGTTTTGGACATATATAAACTTGCAGATGCGTATGACATGCCCGGCGATCGTGTTGATGGAATGAACCCTGAAGCTGTACATGAAGCTGTTGAAAGAGCAGTAAAAAGAGCCAGGGAAAATGGCGGCCCAACTTTGTTAGAAGTGAAAACCTATCGCTACAAAGGACATAGCATGAGCGATCCTGCAAAATACAGAACGAAAGAAGAAATGGAAGAATATAAATTACAGGATCCGATTGAAACTGTTTTGGCCAAATTAAAGAATGATTTTGGATTACCTGAAAGTGAAATTGAAGCCATTAATGAGCGCGTAAAAGCTGAAGTAGAAGAAGCGGTGAAATTTGCAGATGAAAGTCCTTTCCCGGATGATGATGAAATGTATAAAGACATTTATGCCGAGGCAGACTATCCTTATATTATGGATTAAGTCTTTTAAGTAAAATCAAAATAAAAGAATTCAGAGAAGTAAAGTAATTAAAATTAAAATACAAAATGGCGGTTAAAGTAGAAGAACATAAAGAAGCAGATGCAATACAAAGAGCGCGTGGCTTTTGGTTAAATAACGGAAGAATGTTGATGTACGTTGGTTCGGCCATCATCGTTATATTAGGAGCATGGCTCGTTTACAAATACATGTTTAAAATCCCGAAGGAAGATAAAGCCAATGACGCGGTGTATGTAACTCAAAAATATTTTTCAGAATTTGCAAACTCACCATCAGATTCTTTAAAGGTAATGCTTGCAGCTAAATGCCTTAATGGCGATGGCAGAAATGATGGTGCGCTTAAAATCATTAATAAATATAGCGGAACTGCTGCAGCGAATTTATGCGAATATTATGCAGGTGCCTGCTACCTAAGCCTGCAACAATTTGATAAGGCCATTAAGTACCTGAAAGACTTTGATGCTGGGGATGCTACGCAAATAAAAAGTCGTGCCTATGGAATGATGGGCGATGCCAGTGCGGAATTAAAGAAAAATGACGAGGCCCTGGAATATTATAAAAAGGCAGCTAATGTTGATGATAAAGATGAATACACTTCCTCTGAATTTCTTTTCAGAGCAGCCCTTTTTGCAGAATCAACCGGCAATAAAAAAGAAGCAGTTGATCTTTTCAAAAAAATAAAAGAACAATATCCTGCTTCCGAAAAGGCGGCTGATGTTGACCGGTACCTTGCAAGACTTGGCGATTTTTCTGAATAAATTTATTGACGTCTGATGGCAGCAGTGAACGAAAATCTTTTTAATTTCAATACGGGCATTCTTAAAAAGGATGCCTGTATTGTTATAGTGCATACAGAATGGAATGCTGAAATTGTAGACAAACTATTGGATGGTTGCATACAATTGCTAAAGCGTTACGAAATGAATAATTATAAAGTAATTACTGTGCCCGGTGCTTTTGAAATTCCATTCGCCGTTAAAAGTTTCTGGGAAACATATCAGAATAAGTTTGAAAAGCCCCAGGTGTTTATTACGTTAGGCTGCGTTTTACGTGGAGATACTCCTCATTTCGATTACGTGTGTAAAGCAGTAACAGATGGTGTTTTGCATTTAAACCTTTTGCTGCCAGTACCAACAATTTTTGGAGTGCTTACCGTAGATAACCGGCAACAGGCTGATGACAGAACAGGAGGCATTCACGGCAACAAAGGTGAAGAGGCGGCCATTTCTGCATTGAAAATGATTGCCTTGAAACATTCTATATAATTTTTTTTTCAGAGCTATTTTGAATTAATCAAGAAATGAAAGTCCAGATATTTATACCATGTTTCATCGATCAGTTATATCCGCAAACTGCTTTTAATATGATCAGGGTTTTAGAAAAAGCTTGTTGTGATGTTGAATATAATACAAACCAAACCTGTTGCGGACAGCCTGCTTTCAACGCAGGTTTTTGGGAAGATGCAAAACAAGTTGCGACAAAATTTATAAAAGATTTTGAAGGCACGGACTATATAGTTGCGCCATCAGCCTCCTGTGTTGGATTTGTAAGAAATTATTATGGAAGCCTTTTTGAAAATTCCTCTCTACACAACAATGTAAAAGATCTTGGAAAGAGGACATTTGAATTCACCGAATTTCTTACGGATGTTTTAAAAATAGATAATTACGGGGCTGTATTAAATGCTAAGGCGACTTACCACGATAGTTGTGCAGGGTTGCGCGAATGTAAAATTAAGGCTGGCCCAAGAAAACTATTGAATAAAGTAAAAGGGTTGGAATTAATTGAAATGGCCGACAACGAAACCTGTTGTGGTTTTGGTGGTTCCTTTGCCGTAAAGTTTGAAGCAATTTCAATTTCCATGGCCGATCAAAAAGTGAATCACGCTTTGGATACCGGAGCTGAATACATTATTTCAACTGACCTTAGCTGCCTTATGCACCTTGATGGCTATATTAAAAAGAAAGGGTTGCCTATAAAAACAATGCATATAGCAGACGTACTGGCAAGTGGCTGGGAAGAAGCTTGATTTCATTAACCTGTAATTATTCACTTTTTTATCTATAACAAATTAATAGGGAACTTTTTTGATCAGTACGCCGTATGTACTTAAAAAATTTATTTTGAAAATTGTTTACATCGTAATTATCGCCCTGGGTTTTTCATCGTGCAATCATGATAAAAAAATAATTGTTGAGTCAACCTATGTTGATAGCCTGTTAACCAATTACACTGAACCTGCCGTTACGGCTAATACTGCTGATATAAAATTTTGGGGAGGAAGAATAGATAGCGCGCATCCCGGCTTTACGAATGAACTTAAATACAGTTCCGTGTTAGCAGCAAGATTTGCGCTTAAAGGCGACATACATGATTTAAAATCTTCAGACAGCATTCTACAGGAAATTGCCAAAAGATATAATTATAAAGATGCGGCTCCCTTTTCTGCACTGGTGCCACGTTCCATTTCTCAACATAAATTTAATGAGGCAGATACTTTTTTAAATAAGGCAAAGCAAATCGGATTAAAAACATATGATGAATCTGCCCTTTCCTTTGATGTAAATTTTGAATTAGGACGTTATTTTTTAGCTGCAAATAATTTAAATAAAATTCGCGCAGCGGATGATTATGGATACCAATTCAGGCTGTCGAAGCAGGAACACTATAAAGGAAACCTTGATTCAGCAGTGAATGCTATGCTTAATGCCGCAAAAGTAGCGGGCAACAATCCTACACTTATTGCGGCCGCCTTGTCTAATGCTGCCGACCTTGAAGTTCATGAAGGCAAACTGCAGGATGCATATGATCTTTATAAAAAATCCATTGCCAGTTATTCAAGCGATTTACACAGTATTATGGGTATCGGGTGGATAGCGCTGGTACACGATAAAAATGATTCCCTTGCAACAAAGATTTTTTTATTTGTAAAAGGGAAAACGAAAGCTCCTGATCCGATTTTGAAGCTTTCGCAGGCTGCTGAATTAAATGGCGACACTGCATCAATGAAGAAATATGCGAATGAATTTGTTGAAGCTACCAGCAATCCATTATATGGAACGATGTATAATAAATATCTTGTAGAATTATACACCAGCACTTTGAACGATCCTTCTAAGGCGGAAACCGTTGCTAAAAACGAAATCGCAAATCGTGCTACACCTCAAACTTATGCGTGGTATGTCTGGTGCCTCTATTTTAAT
This sequence comes from Chitinophagales bacterium, assembly GCA_038245055.1. Taxonomy (GTDB): domain Bacteria; phylum Bacteroidota; class Bacteroidia; order Chitinophagales; family Chitinophagaceae; genus Ginsengibacter. The sequence continues at coordinate 9,925 of JBBRSV010000027.1, forward strand.
GATAAAAAGGAGGAGGCTTATAAAGTTTATGAAGCAAATGTTTCCGGCAAGCCGCTTGAGGGCATTGAATTATATTGGATGGGTAAATTTATGAAAGGACTTGGGAAAGGTTATAATGCAAAAGAATTTTTTAAAGCGGCGGAAAAAAATAAGTATGATCTGAGTCCTTCAATGATGAAAGACCTTGATGATAATTTAAAAGAATAATCTTTGGATCGTCCAGTATGCGGCGATAATCGCGATCACGGCGGAAAGAGGAATTACAATTCTTTGCCTATACCATGGCTTATCTCCGAACCACTTTCCAAATAATAAGAATGCGCCAATAATTACCGTCATTTGGCCAAGCTCTACGCCAAGGTTAAACATTAGAATTGAAGTTAAAAACGAGTCTCTTGGCAAGCCGAGTTGTCCAAGTGCACTTGCAAAACCCATCCCGTGCACCAGGCCAAATAAAAAGACAACGGCGATTCTTGATTTTTTTAATTTGGGTGAAAAAATATTTTCAAGAGCCACATACATGATAGATAAAGCAATCACGGGTTCTACAATATTTGCAGGAGGCTTAATAACATGATACATTGAAAGCCCCAGTGTGACTGAGTGTGCAACAGTAAAAGCTGTTGCCTGCCACAATACGGGTTTTAATTTTGGGCTTAAAAGATAAAGGCTTAATACAAATAAAATATGATCGAGTCCTAATGGAAGTATATGCGTATAGCCAAGCTCGAGATAAAGAAACGCAGCGTCTTTGCCCGACATTTTTTCAAGTTCTCCAACCACAGTATGTGCAAATAAGGTATTACTTATCACCAGGCTCAAAATTGTAATGCCAATAATTTTTGAGTAATATCTTGTTTTTGTTAAACTGATTTCTTCCATATTTTTTCTATGCAAATATTATTACCCGGCGAAACATTAAGTTAGTTAAAGCGCCGGACAATAAAAATTTGCGACATTTAAACCATAAAAAATGAAAACCTTAAACTCTTTTCCAAATACATATTTTGCTATTTAAAGAAAATGGTAAAACTTAGTTTTGTCGAAAAGCGTGTTCCCGGAGTGAAACAAATTTCATCAACCCGATTTGCTTCACCTTTTAAACGTGTTTCAGTATCAAACTGTGTTTCTTTCCATTTGGTGTTTTATATATTATTTACAACCAACCCAATTTCATATTTAGATTTTCTATAATTAAGTACAGCACCAGTAATAAAATATCCTGTTGTCACGAGGCTGTAATCTTCATCAGTCGGGCTGTCTCCAATATACCTATAACGCAAGCTGCCATCTAAACCAGTCTTGTTAGTATAAGTAATGCCACCAGTAATCATATTTCCCTTTAAAAGAAAATCTGCCGGTAGCATCTGTAGCCGGCAATATATTGCGAGGCATCAACTTAACGGTGGCACCTTCTACAGCGAGTTTAGTTTTATCATCTATGATATTTCCACGAATGGAAATCTGAGCTTTTGCAGTAAATGAGAATAAGAGTATAAATATATACAATGGAATTTTCGACATAAATAAAGTTAACTGATAAAACATAAGTTAGCGTTGTGCATTCATCAGGTTACCAGCAGCAGTTTAATAAAATAGTTTACTGCTTATTAATTTTGACTTACACAAAACTTAGAAAATTTTTTAATCAGAAAAACTTGGGAGGAGGAGAGAACTTTATAATATGCCCCGCAAGAAGGCCATAGTATTTAAAAGAAGGATAATTTTTAAAAGAAGTGATGGAATAGAAGTTATAAAGACAAGCCATAGTTGGAATATGAATCTTCGCCTGGTCTTCACCGTTAGTAGTTGTACTTTGATGTTTGGAATTATCAGCTTCGTTATCTGCTATTTCTTTTTGTACATGATTACTTCCATAAATTGCGTGTACGGTAGCAATATGTATTGCTTCCGAAAATGTATGCGATAAGATGTCCTGCGCTATCGGTATTAATGGTTTAAACATTAATGTAGCGTAAAGAATCAACATATAATATGCAATTATAGCTCTCATTTGTTTTAGGTAGCCTACATTTTTAATTTCCTTTAAAATTTATAAACCAATACTTTTTAAAGATACGCGATGAGGTATCATAGGGTTTTATCAAACTCGTTTTTTATTTTGAAAGACAAAAAAAAACCAGGAATTTCCGCCTGGTTTTTTATAGTTAATTTATTATATTAATGAGCTGCTGCTAAGTAAGGAAATGTTGCAGAAAATGCTACGTCATTAGCTGGAACGTTATCATTACTTAAGCCAGGATTACTTGTGCCTGCCGGGCCTCCAAATATCAAAAGTAATTCAGTATGTATAACGTCATCGTTCAATGCACGTCCTGTTAACACATTAGTTCCGTCAAAAAATGTAGTTTTTCCTGTAGTAGAAACATTTAAAACATCATTTGATAAAACCGTAGTGAAGGTAGCAGCGTCTAAGGTTAGCGCGTTAGTAGTATAACCCGGATACAATGCCAGTAACCTTGATTGGAACTTCGCTTGAAAAGCGGCTTGCATTGCAGAGGGAACCGTTACATTAAACGCTTCTTTATCTGCAGCGGACACATTGAATACCGTATTAATTGCGGGCCTGCCCATCTGATCTTGTTGTTTGTAGTAAACAGTAGCCGCTGGTGTTGAATCCTTCTTGCTACATGCCGAGAAAAATATGCTTCCGAAAATTAAAAGCGTTACTAATTTTATTGTTGTTTTCATTTTAATAATAATTTTTGATGATAAATAATTTAAATAAATACGATAAATGATTACATCGCTTTTTTAGTTTCAAGCCATACATTTATTTTTCCTGTGCCACCAATCATTGCTTTAGGTAATTCAACAACAACGCTCATAACGTTCGTGCCTGCAAAAGCATCAACTCCTGGGCTTCTGAAACCCGTTGCTGTTCCGGCTAAAATTGCATGAAATTGATCAAGATCAAAAAAGAACGGATCGTCTCTCGGACCGGCGAAAACTGACATACCGTTGGCTGAAGTGGCAGTAATTGCTGTAGAGCCATAAGGAGTAACTGCGACTGACGCAGTGGCACTTCCTTCTATTTTACTTTGAAGGCCGGTAGCGGTTGGCTTAACGGGGCCATAAACCTTCATAGTATTTGATGCCGCATCGTACTTACATTGAATAACCAGATCTTCAATATTATCATTATTGACATCAATATTAAATTCAATTAGTGTATTCGGATCAAACTTAGCGGCGCCGGTTGTTGCTGGCGTTAAAAGACCCTGGGTGTTTGCAACGAAAACTAAGTTGCTGGTATTCGCTCCCTGGAATACATAAAGGTCAGTAATATCTGTTGTTTGATTTGTTACCGATGGAGCATCGATGTGATCAGAAGCATAGATGATGCCTCCTGTTACCAGGGTTAGAGCAGCTATTGCTGTGAAAAGAAGCTTTTTGCGTTTCATTTTTTTTATTTGGTTTAAAGATTAATGATCGGTTCAGCAAAATTATTTTTGATAAAAAAATTCAAACAGAACCTGATGACGACAACAGTTACGGAAAAGAGGAAACAGTGGTTTTAATTTGGGAGGAATTTCTCTAAGTTCGCTAATTTCATAGGTGAATGCAGTAAAACGAAAATTTACTCCATTCATTGTATAACACTTCACCTTAATTATCATATTATGAATTACTGGCTTGTTAAATCTGAACCTTCCACATATAGTTGGGAACAATTTGTGAAAGATAAAAAGACCACGTGGGATGGTGTGCGAAACTATGCAGCGAGACTTCATTTACGTTCAATGAAAAAAGACGATGAGGTTTTATATTATCACAGCAACGAAGGAATGGAAATTGTTGGTATTGCAAAAGTTGATAAGGAGGCATACCAGGATCCAACTGCTAGTGACGATAAATGGGTTGCGGTTGATCTTAAACCCATTAAACGTTTAACCAATCCCGTTAGTCTTACCCAAATAAAAGACGATAAGCGTTTGCAGCAAATGGCTTTGGTAAGAATCGGTAGATTATCGGTACAACCCGTAAGTAAAGATGAGTGGCAAATAATAATGAAAATGTCTGAAAAGAAATAAGTTTTTCAAAAAACACTGGATTGACATGGTATGAAGAAACACCTGGTTGTACTTACCGGTGCCGGCATTAGCGCCGAAAGTGGATTAAAAACTTTTAGGGACAGCGATGGGCTTTGGATGGGTTATAATGTATATGACGTTGCAACTCCCGAAGGATTTAAGAAAAATCCGAAACTGGTACTGGATTTCTACAATATGAGGCGAAGAGAAGTTGCAGCAGCCTTGCCCAATGCGGCTCATGCTGGAATTGCTAAGCTTGAGGAATTTTTTAAGGTTACAGTTATCACCCAAAATATTGATGACCTGCATGAGAGAGCGGGCTCTACAAATGTTATTCATTTACACGGCGAAATTTTTAAAATGCGTGGGGGAAAAGATGAAAATTCTTTCTTTGAAATTAAAGGCGATATTAATGTAGGTGATCTTGCGCCTGATAAAACACAACTGAGGCCACAAGTTGTGTGGTTTAATGAACAGGTTCCTTTGATTTTGCCCGCCCGCGATATTATGCTGAAGGCCGATTTATTCCTACTTGCCGGAACATCGCTGCAAGTTTATCCCGCGGCTGGCTTGATAGATTATGTGCCGTCTCACGCCCCAAAATATATTATTGATAAGCAACCACCGTACATTCCACCACATCATAATTTTTTTGTTATTACAAAATCTGCAACTGAAGGAGTAGAAGAACTTGTAAAAAAACTCACATCCTAAAAATCAAATTATTTATTCTGAATTGGAAATGATAAAGTAACCCTGGCATTGAAAGGCAAAAAAAAGCCAGGAGTTCTTCAGACTACTGGCTTTTCTTAAATGAACTATAATTAATTTTTTTCCGCGGTTTGCCTTATCACAAAATCGCCTTTGCCATCAAAATACTTTTTGTATTTATTATTGATATCGGCAGGTTGTTTAGTGCCATCTATAAAAAGCCAGTTTTTAAATGTAGCGACTGAATAGGTAGATTTATTAATCAAATTATCTGCCTGTAAAGCATCCAATAATTTATTTACATCTTTTTCAATGGTGCTCTTGTTGATACCGTTGCTATTCTCGAGTTTCCACACATTTTGGTTAACACTGTTAGTAGATGTTGTTGCGCTGGCATTATTCATCAGCATCAGGTTTTCTATTTTCAATTGCCTGTTTCTTTCAATGCTATTATGATGAATTTTTGCCAGGGTAGGAGCTATAACCAGCGAAATAATACTCATCAATTTTATCAAAATATTCATACTTGGCCCTGATGTGTCTTTAAAAGGATCACCGACAGTATCACCAGTTACAGATGCTTTGTGGGGTTCAGAGCCTTTATAATAAGTTTCGTTATTTATAATCGCTCCCTTTTCAAATGATTTTTTTGCGTTATCCCAGGCGCCGCCGGCGTTGTTCTGAAACATTCCCATTAAAACTCCCGATACTGTTGCTCCAGCAAGAAAACCACCAAGAACTTCTGGCCCAAAAATGAATCCCATGATCAATGGCGATATCAAAGCTATTGCGCCGGGTAACATCATTTTTTTAATAGAAGCATCGGTAGATATTGCAACACATTTTTCGTATTCTGGTTTACCGGTACCTTCCATAATTCCAGGAATAGTGCGGAACTGCCTGCGAACTTCCTCAACCATTGCCATTGCGGCTTCACCAACGGCGCGTATAGCCAACGATGAAAATATAAACGGAATCATGGCGCCAACGAATAATCCGGCAAGCACATCGGCACGATAAATATCGATACCATCAATTTTGGCAATACCCACAAAAGCTGCAAATAATGCTAACGACGTCAACGCCGCAGAAGCAATAGCAAATCCTTTACCAGTGGCGGCGGTAGTATTTCCTACGGCATCAAGTATATCTGTTTTTTCACGCACCTCTTTTGGCAATTCACACATTTCAGCAATACCACCTGCGTTATCTGCAATGGGCCCAAAAGCATCAATCGCAAGCTGCATCGCAGTGGTAGCCATCATTCCGGCAGCGGCTATGGCAACTCCATATAAACCAGCACACCAGTATGACATATATATTCCTGCAGCCAAAACCAATATTGGAAGTAACGTACTTTCCATTCCAACTGCAAGGCCACCAATAATATTAGTAGCATGGCCGGTAGATGATTGACGAACAATCGACATAACAGGGCGCTTGCCCATCGCTGTGTAATATTCTGTAATGAGACTCATTAATGTTCCTACAGCGAGCCCTACCAAAATTGCACCGTAAACGTCATATTTTGAAAAGTGATAATTTCTTAAAACCATGTCTGTATCTGGCATAAGCCACATTACTAAAAAGAATGAAGTAATAGCTGTTAAAACGATAGAGCCCCAGTTACCCATATTCAGCGCCTTTTGAACTACTGAAGTATGAAGCCCCGCTGAATCTGAAATCTTCACGAATAACGTCCCTGCCATCGAGAATAAAATGCCCATTGCTGCAATCATCATCGGAAGTAAAATGGGAGACATTCCACCGAAAGTATCTGAAGAAAATGTTTCTCTTCCCAAAACCATGGTAGCTAAAACGGTAGCAACGTAAGAACCAAACAAATCGGCACCCATACCAGCCACATCACCTACATTATCACCCACATTATCCGCAATAGTTGCAGGATTTCGGGGATCGTCTTCAGGAATACCTGCCTCAACTTTACCAACAAGGTCAGCTCCAACATCAGCTGCTTTTGTATAAATACCACCGCCAACCCTGGCGAACAAAGCGATACTTTCTGCACCAAGACTAAAGCCGGTTAAAATTTCAATTGTTTTCTCCATTTCAAGGCTGTCAACGCCGGAATGTGGAGCAAAAATCATTTTTAAAATAATGAACGATCCGCCTAAGCCTAATACAGCAAGGCCAGCTACACCAAGACCCATAACGCTACCACCTGTAAATGATACCTGCAAAGCCTTTGCAAGACTTGTGCGTGCAGCCTGCGCCGTACGAACATTTGCTTTTGTGGCAACGCGCATTCCTATAAAACCAGCCAGTGCACTTAGAATTGCTCCTGAAATAAAAGTTAATGCAATAACCCAACTGCTGTTTACACTGCTAAAGCCCATAATGCCCAACAAGAGCGCGGCGATAATAACAAAATAAGTAAGTATTTTATATTCAGCTTTTAAGAAAGCCATAGCGCCATCAGCAATGTAAGTGCTGATTTCCTTCATCTTTTCATTTCCGGCATCTTGTTTATTTACCCAATCAAATTTTATGAAAGTGTAAAGCAACCCAACGATACCCATTGACGGAATTATGTAAATTAAGTTAGTCATATCAGTTTTTACTTATTTTTCGGGTGGCAAAAATAGGGGAAAATGGATTAATTAGCTAATTCGCTAATTTGTGTTTTGGCCAGGCTATTAAGCGGATTTTTTCTACAAAATTCCTGTATTCTAAATACAGCAATTATCGACAACAGCATTGTCAAATTTACTGATTGAAAATGGAATGATATTTACATACACAACCGGTGTTACATAAAAAATAAAGTTACTTCTGTTCTTTATTTATATAAATTTCCTGTAGAGCTTTCAACCAATTTTTTTGGCAGTAGCCATGCCATAAAAACACCCATTTTGTTTATAAAGCCGGGCACGACTTCAGTTTTTTTCGCGAGCATTGCCTTAACCGCAATTTCCCCAACGGTTGAAGGATCCATATTGAACTTGTCCGCAAGCTTTAATGCTTTACCATGAATGTCGGCGGTGCTTGCCCAATCGGTATCAGTTGGGCCCGGAGAAATACAAATAACTGAAATAGAAGTTTTGGAAAGTTCCTGCGAAAGTCCGCGGCTGAACCGCTGCACATAAGCCTTAGAAGCAGCATAGATAGTGAGATACGGAATGGCCTGGTAGGATGCAGTGCTCGCAATGTTCATGATGTATCCATTTGCATGCTTTTGTATCAAAGGAATAAAAAGTTGACATAATTGCGTAGGAGCTACAATATTTAATTGCAAAAGATTTGCGTTTTTTTCGAGAGAAGAATTTTGAAAAGCGCCACTTATTCCATATCCCGCATTATTTATCAAAATCGAAACCTCATAGTTATTTTCAGCGCACCAACTAAAAAGCTTTTTTGGCGCGTCACTTTCTGAAAGATCGACGGCAATGAAAGACACTTTTATTGGATATAAATTCTTAATCTCTTGCGAAACTTGTTTTAAAAGATCAGATGATCTTGCGGTTAGCAACAAATCATAATTTCGTTTGGCTAATTCAAAGGCCATGGCTCTGCCAATTCCTTTACTGGCCCCGGTAATAAGAGCATATGACATTGAGAGAAATTTTAAATGATGTTAATTGAGTATCTTTTTTATAAAACGATGGTATAGAGGTGTTTTACTATTTTCATCTTTGGGCTGATATTTACCGGTAATAATAGGAACATACATTACGCGCCGCCGGCTTTCTATGCCATATTTATTTGATTCCTGTACGCGATGCCAAAGGCTTCCGTGATGAACTGTGAGATCGCCGGCCTCAATATCAAAGCCAACTTCATTTACGTCCGGCGTGTTGTCGATAAAATACTTTTTCTTAAACAATAAGTCAAACATCCGCTGTTTATGTGTGCCTGGTAATACCCGCAAACCTCCGTTAACACTTTGGCAATCGTCAAGATGAATACCGATGTTAAGCATCGGTAAAATTCTATGGCCAAGAAAAAGATCGCGCGGACTGTCGGTATGCCAACCCATTTTAGTGAAGGTGCTGTAATTATTACGCTCATAATAATTCAAGATGAGGCCATCTTTTTCAAATTCTGAAATGCGCGCTTCTAAAGGATATAGTAAATTAGTAAGAACATTTAGTGACGGATCTTTCAAAAAATCACAAAATATTTTACTGTGAAGATTTAAGAAAGCATTTCTCTGGATTATTTTTTCTCCTTTTTCGTTTTGACCAAACTTTAGCGGAACGCCATTAATTTTTTCAACATTGTCATTAATAAGTTTTTTTTCGATTAATTCAAGCTCCTTAATAAATAAGGCAACTTTTTCTTTTGAAAGAAAATGTTTAAAAAGAATAAAACCGTTTGTATCGAAAAAAGAGCGCTGCTCTTCAGAAAGAGAATCAGTCAATTGAAAAGAGCAAGACATAAGAGTTATGTGTTTTAATTTGCGGCTAAATTTAATAAAATAAAATCTACAATATGTAAAATCATTTGCTAATAATTTTTTTAAAGGCCTCACCCAAAAAATCAACAATATCCCCGGAAATCATAGCTTCCTTCGACGTTTTGTCTGCAGCGAGGTCGCCAGCAAGCCCATGTAAATAAACGCCTAAAAGGCATGCCTGAAACTGCGAATATTTTTGAGCAAGTAACCCGGTAATAATTCCAGTAAGCACGTCACCAGAGCCGGCCGTTGCCATTCCTGCATTGCCAGTGGAATTAAAATATCCTTTACCGTTTGGCGTAGCAACAAAGGTATGGTGCCCTTTTAAAATAATAAAAATGTCCAGCTCTTTTGCCTTTTTCAACGAAAGGTTTATCCTTTCAAAATCATTTACTGATTTGCCAAAGAGCCTTTCAAATTCCTTTGGATGAGGTGTTATGATCGTGTGCCGCGGAATAGATTTATACAATGCTGGATAAGAACTTAAAACATTTAGAGCGTCTGCATCAATTACAACCGGGCATGTTGCGGTTTTAAAAAGCTGCTGCAATAATTGTTTGTGCGATAGATGTTTTCCAATTCCTGGCCCAACACCGATGGCATTGAAACCTTTAAAATTTTCAACATTCCGAATATATTTAGTGCCATACATTTTGCACATGGCTTCGGGCACAGATGTTTGCATGATAGAATAACCTTCTTTGCAAATGAAATTGGTAACTTTACCAACACCGCTTCTAAGGCAAGCGGAGGCGCTCAATACTGCCGAACCCATCATCCCATAGCTACCGGCTAACAGGCATGCATAACCGTAATCCCCTTTGTTGGCAAAAGCGTTTCTTGGAACAAATATTTCCCGGATATCATTTTTCTCAACCAATTCAAAAGCTGATATTTCCTTTTGATAATATTCCGGGGAAAGGCCAATATCTAAAATAATAACTTCGCCAAAAAAAAATTCATTTTCAGCTATTAAAAAAGCAAGTTTTTGCTGTTGAAAAGACAATGTATAACGGGAACGTATAATCGCATTTCCAAGGGAACTTTTATCAATATACAAACCGCTTGGTACGTCCACGGAAACGATAGTGGCTCTAGATTTGTTTAAGTAAATAATGAGATCTTTAAAAATGCCTGACGGCTTTTTATTAAGCCCGGACCCGAATAATGCATCAATGATTATTTCATCGCAATCAATTATTGGGAAAGATTTTGTGCTTTCTATAAAATTAATTTCGGAAGAAATTTTCCGCAGGCTTTCCAAATTTGTTTCAAAATCCGGCGTGCCCGAATGGGCGGTTTCAACTATGTAAACTTTTACCGAAAAATTGTGTTGCTTTAAAAGCCTTGCGATGGCCAATCCATCGCCACCATTATTGCCTTTTCCACAGAAGAGTTTATAAGAAGATGATTGAGTGAAATTTTCTATGATCCAGCCAGAGCTGGCTTTTGCCGCCCGCTCCATTAAATCTCCCGAAGAAATTGGCTCGTTTTTAATTGTATAAGAATCCCAATTTTTAATTTGCGCAACACTAAATATTTTCACACTAATTTTTGTTGAATGTGCAAGAATTTTAAGCCCGGTAGAAAGGTAGCTGATTTAAATTTACACTCCAATATACCTTTCCTGTATTATTCTTATGTGATGATTGACATGCCCAATAATTACAAATCCTAAGGCCGAAACACTGATCACATAATCACTGGCTTTGCCTGCAGAATTAAGCGTTTCATCATTAAAGCTATCGAATAAATATTCTGTTGATTTACGCACGGCAATAAATTCTGAAATAAGATTTTGCCATTCGCGATCGTTTGCTTTAGAATTTAACGCATATCCATTTTCGTCAAAAGAAGGAAGGGCATTTTGATCTTTTCTTGCAAAACACAGCGCCCTGTAAATAAAAATTCTTTCAGCATCAATTATATGTTGCAATACTTCTTTTATCGTCCATTTATCTTCCGCATATTTTTTACATGATAACGCTTCGTTTATGGATTCGAGGAATATTTCTGCGGCAGGCATTTGGTTTTTAAAGGCAGTTTTGAGATCATCCTCTTTTACCTGGCTTATGTATCTCTGGAAGAAACCCGGATAATTTGTGTTGGCTGGCTTCGGCATAATAAATTGTTTATTTTGCAATTTAATTTGTCCTAAATAAAAAACCTAACCGTTTAAAATATGGTTAGGCTTTACGGTGTAACGCAATTTTTTTTAAAAGAATTTATCCCTTCTTCAATTTTCTTACTTTAGATTTTGGGAGTATTTCCATTTTTGTATTCCTGTCACCTTTAATAGTTGACGCAAGTTTCACAGCGTCATAAGCATTTACTTCGCCGCCTGATACGGAAATATCAGATAGACTTACCATTTCAGGTTGTCCATCACCTCCGGGTGCTAGCTGCGTGCCTGGTAAAATGACTTTTTCTTTAATTGGTGTACTTGATTGTTGGATCACATATTTTACTTGTTCTGCACTTAAATCAGGAAAATATTCAAGAATCAAAGCTGCCACCCCGGCCACCACCGGGCATGCCATACTTGTACCTGAATAATCTCCATAATTGTTACCGCCGGGTAAAGTTGAATAAATATTTACGCCAGGAGCAAATACATCTACTTCCTTTTTTCCATAATTGCTAAAACTGGCTGTGAGGCCACCGTTAGTTGAATCGCCACTTGCGCCGACTGTAATAAAATTTTCTGCTCTTCCTGAGCCATCTGCATAAACAGGATTAGGAAAATTTGCAGCAGTATCAATGTCTTTGTGGTCATTTCCTGCCGCATGTACAAGAAGCACATCTTTGCTTTGCGCATACTTTACAGCATCATCAACCCAACGTTTTTCCGGCGAAAAATCTTTCCCAAAACTCATGCTGATAACCTCCGCGCCATTGTCTACAGCATAACGGATAGCATTAGCAACATCTTTATCATGTTCATCACCATCAGGTACGGCGCGAACCATCATTATTTTTACATTGTCAGCAACGCCATCCATACCAATACCGTTGTTACGAGCCGCAGCGATTATTCCGGACGTGTGTGTTCCATGAGAAGGTGTTCCCGCCATTACATCGTTATTTCCATAATAGCGATCATTTATGTCGTTCTCATTATCTTTCACAATTTCCCCGCGATTGTCTTCAGGAGGAGTTGCAGCATCTTCGCCTTTTCTAATTTGAGTTTTTAAATCTTCGAGTATGTCTGTGTTAGTGATATCGTAGTCTTTATTCATTTTGCAAATATTCAAATAAATAGCTGCAGCCGTTTTTGAATCAACAGTTTTTGGAGTGTAGGTCTTCAAATCATTTCCAGAAAATTCTTTCTTGCTTAAGTCTTGGGCAATTATGGAATCTCCTCTCTGCAATGCGGGCAAAATCCGCTGCATAAATAACAATTCCTGTGGATCACTTCCTCCAAGAACTTTGTCTTTTGCTCTGAGGTATTCATCAACTTCTTTTCTTTGATCCGAATTCATTTTAGTAGTGTCCGGAATATTGTCACCATATTTTGCATGGAGTTTCCAATACACTCTTGTAGCCTCGCTGCTATTTTGATGTACATTGCGTCCATCTTTTCCTCCAATAAAATTCCATCCGTACACATCATCAACATAACCGTTGTGATCGTCATCAATTCCATTTCCTGGAATTTCTCCCGGGTTATGCCATAGCACTGATCTTAGATCTTCCTGCGTAGTGTCCACGCCACTGTCAATTACTGCCACTACAACGGTTTTGCTTTTTTTGTCTTTAAGAAAATCGTAAGCTTTATCAAGACTTATTCCATAATAACCAGTCTTCGCTCTATCAAGTTCAAACCAGTTGTTAGGTGCAACTTCTTTTTTTGACGTGCCCTGCGAAAAGGTTGTAAAAGGTAATGAAACTGTAAAAAGGCAAGCAATAAAAAAATGTTTAATTCCAGGTTCCATATTGAATTTGAATTTTGTTTCGCAAATATTTAAAAATTAATTTGATTATGAGGCGCCACCTGTAATTATTATAGAATTTTTATGTTAATCACTCTAAGGAATGACTTTCATTAAAGTCGCGCTATTATTTAAACCGTAAACTTTATTCCCTGCGCCAGTGGAAGCTGATCGGAATAATTTATGGTAGTTGTCTGGCGCCGCATGTAAGTTTTCCAGGCGTCACTGCCACTTTCTCTGCCGCCGCCGGTTTCTTTCTCGCCACCAAATGCACCGCCGATTTCTGCGCCTGAAGTTCCGATGTTCACATTGGCAATACCGCAGTCGCTGCCTGCCTGCGATAGAAATAATTCAGCCTCGCGAAGATCAAGCGTAAAGATGGAGCTAGATAAGCCTTGTGGCACATTATTTTGTAAGGCAACTGCTTCTTCAATTGTTTTGTATTTAATAAGGTATAAAATTGGTGCAAATGTTTCATGCTGCACAATCGCCATTTCATTAGTAACTTCTGCTATACATGGTTTTACATAACAGCCACTTTCATAACCTTTTCCTGAAAGCGTGCCACCATCAACGACAAACTTTCCACCCTGTTTTTTGCATGCTTCAATAGCATTCATATACATATTTACAGCATCTTTATCTATCAATGGCCCCACGTGGTTGCCTTCTTTCAAAGGGTTGCCAATTTTAAGCTGCTTGTAAGCAGTCAATAATTTCCTTTTAAAATTATCATAGATTTCTTCATGAATGATAAGCCTGCGTGTAGTTGTACACCGTTGGCCGGCAGTACCCGCGGCGCCAAACAATGAGCCAATAAGCGCAATATTCAGGTCAGCATTTTTTGAAATAATTATTGCGTTATTGCCGCCAAGCTCAAGCAAGCATTTGCCCAGCCTTGCGCCTACTGCCGCGCTTATAGCCTTTCCCATTCTTGTAGATCCTGTTGCTGAAAGTAAGGCAACTTTAGGATCGTTACTCAACCACTCGCCGGTTTCCCTGGCTCCAATAATTAAGTTGCAAACGCCTTCCGGCACTTTATTTTCTTTAAAAACTTTTGAAATTATTTGTTGGCATGCAACGCCACACAAGGGGGTTTTTTCCGAAGGTTTCCAAACGCATACATCACCGCAAACCATTGCCAGCATGCTATTCCAACTCCACACAGCCACGGGAAAATTAAAAGCGGAAATAATACCAACAATACCCAGCGGATGATACTGCTCGTACATTCTATGGCCGGGCCTTTCACTATGCATCGTTAAGCCATAAAGTTGTCGCGATAAGCCGACAGCAAAATCGCAAATGTCTATCATCTCCTGTACTTCACCCATTCCTTCCTGTAAGCTTTTACCCATTTCATAACTTACCAATTTGCCGAGGTCGGTTTTATTTTTTCTCAATTCATTTCCAATCTGTCTTACAATTTCTCCTCTCTTAGGCGCAGGCCACAACCGCCAGTCAACAAAAGCCTTTTGCGCGGTTTGTATTACGAGGTCGTAACTTTTTCTATCACATGCGCTAACCGTTGCAATTTGTTTTCCATCAACCGGTGACGCCGAATTTATTTTTTCGCCCGAAGAGGCTATCCATTTAATGCCAGTGGAAACTCCTTTGTTAACCGATTCAATACCTAAACCCTTTAAAAATTCCATTGCGATAATTTTTCGCAAAATTATGAATGTTTGTAATCATTACCCTTTATTGTTGCGTGGTATTGTATTTAAATATTATTCTTATTATTTTTATCGGATTAAAGATTTATTAGCCCGGATTTTCTCTCTTCTCCACAAAGAATAACACGCTGCATCTATGGCACCTGCAATTTTATTTTATTTTATAACCTCCTAATTTTAATTTATGAGCAAAGCAAAAAAAGTGGCTTCACCACCGCCTCCATCATTTGGCTATGGCTGGGTTCCAGATCTTCCTGATCAAAGAGATTTGATGTATTCCGCCCCGATGATGGTAATGAGAAAGTTAGTTTCAAAAGTGGATCTGCAAAAAAAATGCCCGCCGGTTTATAACCAAGGAGCCTTAGGCAGTTGCACTGCAAATGCATTATCGGCTGCATTTGAATTTGCCCGGAAAAAGCAAAGTTTAAAAGATTTTATGCCTTCAAGATTATTTCTTTACTATAATGAACGCGTGCTAAATAATTCAGTTAACTCCGATAATGGCGCATTTATAAGAGATGGAATAAAGTCGCTGAACACTACAGGGATTTGCCCGGAAAAAGAATGGCCATATACCATAACTAAGTTTGCTGACAAGCCCCCGAAAGCATGCTATGCTGATGCACTAAAGAGTACCATAAAAAGTTATCAGCGATTGAATAATACCAGTTTGCCACAATTGCAATCGTGCCTCTCCGAAGGTTATCCATTTGTATTTGGATTTACGGTTTACGAAAGTTTTGAGAGCCAGCAAGTAGCGAAAACCGGCATGCTGCCATTGCCGAAGCCTGACGAAAAAGTGGTGGGTGGCCATGCAGTAATGGCCGTAGGTTATGATGAAAGTAAGCAGGTTTTTATTATAAGAAATTCGTGGGGAACAGGGTGGGGCGTGAAAGGTTATTTTTACATGCCATACGGCTACATTACGAGCAATCATTTGTGTGATGATTTCTGGACTATAAGAATTGTCTAATACAAATATGTATTTAAAAAATGAACCCTTATTTAGTTTACGGGTTCATTTTTTTATTTAATAATTTGCAGTAAATATTCTTATAAAATAAAAATAAAAATATGCCTGCAGAAAGCCCGGAAGAAATAAGTTTAAATGTTGGAGAATCAACCGAAGTGAAATTAAAAGGACTTGGTACGGCAGGATATAGGTGGAATTACTCGGTACAAAATAATGAAGATAGTGTTTCTATTTCCAAAGATTTGGTAGCTCCAGAAAAAACGGCTCAAAAAAATATCGGCGCGAGTGCTGATGAAGTTTTTACTATAAAGGCTGTAAGCAAAGGCAATGTGAATATTTATTTTTTTCAAAACAGGAGTTGGGAAAAAAATGAAAATCCGGCAAATGAAAAAAGGATAAAAGTTATCATTCAATAATTAATATTGTTCGCTTTCATTTGGAAAATCTTTCGACTTTATATCTTTAATATATCGGTGCACAGCGCCGGTGATTTCTTCGTGAAGGTTTAAATAGGTTCTTAAAAAGCGCGGCCTGAATTCCGTGTTAATTCCCAGCATATCATGCATCACCAATACTTGGCCGTCGCAATTAGGACCTGCTCCAATGCCAATCGTTGGGATGGATAGATTCTCAGAAACTTCCTTTGCCAACGACGCCGGTATTTTCTCAAGTACAATTCCAAAACACCCGGCTTCCTGCAAAAGCATCGCGTCCTTTTTTAACTTTTTGGCTTCTTCTTCCTCCTTTGCTCTTACAGTGTATGTGCCAAATTTGTAAATTGATTGAGGCGTTAATCCAAGATGCCCCATAACCGGAACGCCGGAGCTGATAATTCTTTTCACTGACTCCAATACTTCTTCGCCGCCTTCAAGTTTAATCGCATGTGCACCAGTTTCTTTCATAATTCTTATGGTAGAGCTGAGTGCCTCTTTGCTATTTCCCTGGTAGCTACCAAATGGCAAATCAACAACAATTAATGACCGGCTGCTTCCACGCACAACAGACGAAGCGTGATAGATCATTTGATCCAGCGTAATCGGTAAAGTAGTTTCGTGGCCTGCCATCACATTGCTCGCGCTATCGCCCACGAGGATAATATCGATACCTGCGGCGTCGAAAATCCGTGCAAATGAAAAATCATAAGCAGTGATCATGGAGATTTTTTCGCCAACCTGTTTCATTTTATGCAACGTGTTCGTCGTAATTTTTTTTACCTCTTTATTAACTGACATAAATTTAATTTTTTGAAAACATGCGACAGGAGGGAGATGGCTCTGCATTAGAATAAAACAAATCCTTTCGGAAAATTCGCCCGTAAATGTATAAAGTTTTTAGAACTTTTATTGCAATATTTTAATGCAGTGAGATTGAATAATGAGGGCCTTCATTTGGTTTTATTCAATTTTTTTTCGCTTTGATTTGTTCCCATAAATGTTGCACCAATCCATCAGCAAGTCCAATCTTGGGAACATATATTTCTGTGGCACCGGCCCACCTCATAACGTTTACGTATATGTGCAAAGCGGGAACAATAACATCAGCCCTGTCGTCACGAAGATTATACAAGCGTTTTCGCTTTTCAATAGAAACACAGCTTAGCTCCTTGTAGTAATCACGAAGAAGTTCAAGAGGTAAAGGCTTGGTGTCTTTTCGCTTACTTAAGGAATAAACTTTATTGATGTTGCCACCAGACCCAATTGCAATTACTTCTTTATGCCCTTTGGTTTTATCCTTAATGTTTTCTTTCATTTCATCCCATGCAGCATCGGGTATTTTATTTTTGAGAAGCCTGATTGTTCCAATGTCAAAAGAATCTTTGAATATCAATTTGCCGTTACCAAAAAATGTAAGTTCAGTGCTACCACCGCCAACATCAATGTATAAATAAGAATGCGCTGAGTCTAAATTTTCAGCAACATGATTCTCATAGATAAATGAAGCTTCATCGCTTCCCGAAATAATTTCTATTTCAATTCCAGTTTCTTTCTTAACTAACTCAATAATTTCACCGCCGTTGGTTGCATCACGCATCGCGGAAGTAGCGCAGGCCTTTAAATATTTAACTTCAAAGGCATCTTTTAAGTTAATAAAAGCCTTCATGGTAGATAAAAGCAAATCACTTTTATGGGGAGATATTTTTCCGGTTTCAAAAACGTCGAAACCCAGCCGCAGCGGTATCCGCGTTAGTAATACCTTATTGAAAGAGGCCTTGTTATTTTCGCCGACACTTACCTCTGAGATAAGCAGCCTTGCTGCGTTGCTTCCAATATCAATTGCTGCCAGTTTCACCAGAAGTATATTTTTTCTTGAGAAGATAATTATAGGTTTCTATTTGAGAACGTATTTTTTTCGAATTTCCATTTTCCACATATTCATTTGATAACTCATTATCAAGAACACGCGCTTTTACATTATCCTCCAGTTGAATTTCAAGTATTTCTTTTAGCTCTTGCTGAATACTTTTGTCAAAAATAGGACATGCCGCTTCCACACGATGGTCGATATTTCTAACCATCCAATCTGCAGATGAAATGAAGACTCTTTCTTTTCCATCATGATGAAAAATCATAATCCGCGCATGCTCAAGATATTCATCAACAATGCTAATTGCTTTAATTCTTTTCTTAAATTTTTTATTTTCAGTGAACATGCAGCAAATGCCCCTGATGATCATCTTTATTTTTACACCCGCTTTTGCGGCGTCGTATAATTTTAAAATCAACTCTTCATCGCTAAGCGAATTTAATTTTAAGGTGATAGCTGCATGGTTGCCATCATTGGCACTCTTTATTTCTTTATCTATAAGAAGATGAAGGTGTCTTCGCATGGAAACCGGGCTAACAATTAACCTTTTGCAGGCTTTTAACGCCTGTATGTTTTTAGGATTTTCAAGATAACTGAACATTCGGTTTACATCTGCCATAATGTGCCTGTTACTTGTAATAAGACAGGCATCGCCGTACACGCCAGCAGTTCGTTCATTTAAATTCCCTGTGCTCACAAATCCAAAATGTACCGTATGATTATTTACCCTTTTTTTTATGAGACAAAGTTTGGCGTGCACTTTTAAATTAGGCAAGCCGATAAAAACTTTTACACCGGCTTCTTCCAATCTTTCTTTCCATTCAAGATTCGCTTCCTCGTCAAACCTCGCCCTAAGCTCAAGAATAACAGTGACCGATTTGCCATTTCTAACAGCATTGGTAAGGGCGTTAATTATATTAGATCTCGTTGCCAGGCGATAACACGTTACTTTAATGCTTACTACATCAGGTGCAATCGCTGCTTCCCTCAATAAATCAATTAAAGAATCAAAGGAATGATAAGGAAAATTCAGCAAAACATCTCTTTCCAAAATGATTTTGGTAACACTGTTCGCATTTTGTAATAACGGATGTATAAAAGGTTTTTTTCTTGGATTTTTTCTTTCAAAAACAGACTCTGGAAAATCTATGAAATCTTTAAAGTTATGAATACGGCCTCCTGAAAGTATATTGTCTTTGTTAGATAATCCTAATCTTTTTATAAGATAATTTAAAAGTAAACTATCAATGTCTTTATCAAATATGAAACGTACAGGTTTTCCTTTTTTTCGGTTTTTAAGTCCTTTTTCTATCTTCTGAATAAAAGATGTTGAAACATCATTATCAATATCAATTTCCGCATCTCTTGTTACTTTTATAATGTTTGAAGAGAAAGTATCGTAACCGAAATAAGAAAAAATATTGGGTAGGCAGAACCTGATAATATCTTCCAAAAGAATGATGTGACTTCCTTCTCCGGTAGAGGGTAATATGATAAATCTTGGAAGCCTCGCCGGAACGGAAACCAAAGCAAACCTGGACTGGATGCTGCCATCGGCTTTAGAAAGTTTACAGGCAAGATAGATAGATTTATCGTTAAGCGTAGGGAAAGCCTGGATGCTTTCAATCATCAAAGGAACGATGTTGCTTCTTACGCTATCATTGAAAAACGAAACAATAAACTTCTGCTGTTCACGGTTTAATTGTTTTTCTGTAACTAAAAATATCTTTTGATTCTTAAGTTCGGCAAGGATGTTTGTCCAGGTTCGGTTAAACTGGTTCTGCTGACTTGTTACAATTGTATTTATTTCTTCGAGAATACTTTCGGGGGATTCCTCCATATGCATATTCTGCTTGTTCCCCAACACAATCATACGGCGCAAAGTGGCCACCCGCACCCTGAAAAATTCATCGAGATTACTGGAAAAAATTCCAAGAAATTTAATGCGTTCCTTAAGCGGTACCGACTCATCACCGGCTTCTTGCAGCACTCTGCCATTAAATGCCAGCCAGCTAATATCTCTCACTATCGTTTTGCGTTTATCCATAACCGCTATTTGCTAAGCATTTTTCATTTTCTCAATTATTCCTGTACTCGAAAAGCCAGCCTCCAGAGGAATTATTTTTACAGTGCCCCCGTTCTCAATTACCTCCCGCGCCCCCACAATTGTTTCCTGGGTATAATCGCCACCTTTAATTAACACGTTGGGCACTATGTTTTTGATTAATTGAAGTGGTGTGTCTTCGTTAAAAACAATAACTGCGTCTACCATTATTAAAGAAGCTAATATTTTGCAACGGGATTGCTCGTTATTTATCGGCCGGTCATTGCCTTTCAATCTTTTTACTGAGGCATCACTGTTTACACCCACAATAAGTACATCTGCAAATGATGCCGCCTCTGACAAAACTTTTATATGCCCTTCATGCAAAATATCGAACACACCGTTAGTAAAGGCAATCGTTTTATTTATAAGGCGCCACCACTGAATCTGGGATTGTAATCGACCGGATAAGAAAATCCTATCATTTATTTTATCGCTTTGTTTCACCTGAATTTTTATTGTTGTAAAGTAATAGTACAAAACTTAATAGTCCGAAAATAAGGACGATACCAGTTGTTACGCCCCAAATAAGCCAACCAAAAGAAATATTATCAATCGAATATATTAAAAGTACTTGTTGTATTGCCACGGGGAAAGCACCAATACCGCCGGGTGCAACTATCATTGCCAATGTTGCCAATGATAGTACACTGAAAGCCGCGCCAATACCTAATCCACTTGTGGCAGCAAGTGCGCTGAAGCCAATATAAATCTCGATTAAATACATCGTCCAGATAAATATTGAATGCAAAATAAATTCGCTCCTTCTTTTAAGGCGAAGTATTGAAGTAAAACCTTCTTTTAAACCAATATGAATTCCTTTTATTTTTATTATATGGCGGTGATGCGCGTAGTTTTTAAAAATCCACCTTATCAAGAAAATAAAGAGCAATCCGGCAATGGTAATAACGACTAAAATTTTCCACCAGGGGAATTGAGCACCGTTTTTTGAAATTTGAAGCATCCTCGTTTTTATAAAATCACTTACCTTATAAAATTGGATACAAATAGTAAAAATAACTAACAGAAAGTAGCAGAATAAGTCAAAGACTCTTTCGACGAGTATCGTACCTATTAATTTATTTGCCGGAATTTTTTCATACCGGCTGAGAAGTGTGCATCTTAAAATTTCACCAGCCCTTGGAACAAATGTGTTCGCAAAATATCCGCACATTACTGAGTAAAAAGTATTCGCTGTTGATGGATGATAGCCCATTGGCTCTATCAATATTTTCCATCTCATTGCCCGGCTGATATGACTTAGGATTGCGAGTATTGTAATGGGGATAATAATGAAATAATTCGCATGAATCAGTGACTCTCGAAACTGCATCTTTTGCAAGGCAGTCATTTTTCCCAACTGCCACCACATTAGAAAAATACCGATGCCAAGAAAAATAAGATATTTAAATACAGCGTATACTTTTCTTTTCATATGTGGTTACAAGGTAGCAAAGAGATTTAACATGGGTTTGCCACCAATATGTTATCGATCAACCTGACCTTATTTAAAAATGCGGCAACTAAAATTATGTATTCTTCTTCATGTTCACATGTATAGTCTTCAATTATTTCAAGGTTTTCACTTTTTGCAAGCTCCAGGTAGTCGACTTTAAAGCCGGCTTTTTCTAACAGCACAATCGCTTCTTTTTTTAAGTCAAAAAAACCCGAGGGAGAAAGGTTATTATTAATTTTTTCCAATGCCGAATATAACATGGCGGCGGTATTTTTTTCGGTGTTCGTTAGTCTTAAATTTCGGCTACTCATGGCAAGTCCGTTTGGCTCGCGGAGTATGGGGCAAAGAACAATTTTTATTTCTTTACCCATAAGATGAATAAGCTTTTTTATAACCAGGAATTGCTGATAATCTTTTTGGCCCAGAATTAGAAAGTCGGGGCCGACGAGATTTAATAACTTTTCAACTACCAAACAAACTCCTTGAAAATGCCCGGCCCTGAACTTTCCTTCAAGAATCTTTTCCAGGTAACCAAGTTCATAATGCCCGGATTTTGATGCCACATCAGGATATATTTCTTTCTCAGAAGGCATAAATAAAATGTCGCAGCCATTTTCTTCCAACAACAAAATATCGTTTTCAATATTAGACGGATATTTAATAAAGTCCTCTACATTATTGAATTGTGCCGGGTTCACGAAAATGCTTGAAATGACCACGTCGCTTATTTGCCCACATCTTTTAATTAACGATATATGTCCTTCATGCAGAGCGCCCATTGTTGGCACAAATCCGATCGTTTGCTGGTTTTTTTTTATTTCACCCAGGTGAGATTGTAAATCTTCAGAATGTTTGAATATAATCATGGTTGGGTTGAAATATGGCTCAACATTGGGTTTAACGTGTTATAACAAAAAAAAAATTGTAACTTCGCCGCCTGTTAAAAAAAACTGTCAAAGCTAATTTAACTATTCGCAAATGTCAACAAAGAAAAGAATTTTATTTATTGCAAACGAAATGTCTCCTTACCTCGAAATGACAGAGTTTGCAGAAATTGTAAATAAGCTTGCAGTTAAATCAAATGAAAGCGGCATGGAAGTTCGCTGCATCATGCCCCGTTTCGGAATTATAAATGAACGCAGGCATAGGCTTCACGAGGTAGTAAGGCTTTCGGGAATCAACATTTCTATAGACGGTGACGACTATCCGCTGGTCATTAAGGTGGCTTCACTTCCTAACGCAAGATTACAAATCTATTTCCTCGACAATGAAGATCTTTTTAAAAGAAAAACACTATTTCATGATGAAAATGAGAAATGGTTTCCCGATAATGTTTTAAGGACTGTTTTGTTTTGTAAAGGAGCTTTGGAAACTGTAAAAAAATTCGGATGGCCTCCTGATATTATTCATTGCAGCGGTTGGATGACCGGCCTGATACCAATGTACATTAAGACTGCCTACAAAAGAGAGCCGGTTTTCAGTAATTGCAAAATTATTTATACAATTGGGCAGAATACGTTTAAAGAAAAGCTCGGCTCGGATTTTATCAGGCTTGCTACCATTAATTCAAATATAAAGGAAAAGGATATGGAGCCCTTTAAAGATGGTAATAATGTAGCAATGTTTAGAGGTGGGGCAACCTACGCGGACGCGATTACATTTGGTGCTGAAAAAATAGATAAGAAACTTGTGGAGGAATTTAGCAAAGTGAAAGGGAAGAAAGTTTTAAAATATGACGCAGCGTCTGACCTGTCAGAATATTTGCAGCTATATACAGACCTTACTTCAAAATGATATTTTAAATCCGCACGCATTAGTGTTGCCGAAGCTTTTTTCCTTTTTAATAATTTGAAATCGATCTTCAATTATAGCCATTCTTATTCGTGTAATTTCATTTTAGTATAATAAGTAACCCACGCAAAAAATGCATTTTGTTCAATCAATGTGAAGCCATAATTTTGCGGCTCAAAATAAAAAATAATTATGCCCTATTTATTTACGTCCGAATCTGTGAGTGAAGGACATCCTGATAAAGTTGCTGACCAAATAAGTGATGCGTTAATAGATAATTTTCTTGCTTTTGATCCACAAAGTAAAGTTGCTTGCGAAACGCTTGTAACAACCGGGCAGGTAGTGTTGGCTGGCGAAGTGAAATCCAAAGCTTACCTGGATGTTCAGGAAATTGCAAGAGGTGTAATACGTAAAATAGGTTACACAAAAAGTGAGTACATGTTTGAGGCAAATTCATGTGGAATTTTCTCTGCAATACACGAGCAGTCAGCCGACATAAACCAGGGCGTTGATAAAAAGAAAAAAGAAGAGCAAGGTGCAGGAGACCAGGGAATGATGTTTGGTTATGCAACCAACGAAACAGAAAATTACATGCCTTTGGCGCTGGATATTGCTCACAGTATATTAATAGAACTTGCAGCATTAAGAAGAGAAAATAAAGAAATAAAATACTTAAGGCCCGATGCTAAAAGCCAGGTTACACTTGAATACGGTGATGACGGAAAGCCGCAAAAAATTGAAGCGATTGTAATTTCAACGCAGCACGATGATTTTGCTACTGAAGAAAAAATGCTGAAGAAAATTTCGGATGATATCAGGAAGATTTTAGTACCGCGAATGAAAAATAAATACCCTCAGTATGCGCATTTTTTTAACGATAAAATTAAGTATCATATTAACCCAACCGGAAAATTTGTAATCGGTGGCCCACATGGCGATACAGGCCTAACGGGAAGAAAAATAATTGTAGATACTTATGGTGGAAAAGGCGCGCATGGCGGCGGCGCATTCAGCGGAAAAGATCCCAGCAAAGTTGATAGAAGCGCTGCATATGCCGTCAGGCATATTGCGAAAAATCTTGTGGCTGCCGGTGTTTGCGAAGAAGTGTTGGTGCAAGTTTCTTATGCTATCGGCGTTGCGCGTCCTACAAGTATTTATGTAGATACTTACGGTACTTCTAAATTAAAAATTAATGATGGTGAAATTGCTAAGAAATTAGAATCCATATTTGATATGCGCCCTTATTTTATTGAGCAGCGCCTTAAACTTCGCAATCCGATCTACCAGGAAACTGCTTCTTACGGACATATGGGCCGTAAAAATGAAGTGGTAACTAAATCATTTTTTTTACCAAACGGTGCACCGAAGCAAATAAAAGTAGAACTGTTCACTTGGGAAAAATTGGACTATGTTGACAAAGTAAAAAAAGCATTTGGCATAAAATAAATTTTGCAAATAAAATTCGAAGCCCTCAGTTTTTGAGGGCTTTTTGTTTACAGCAAATTAATCGGGTAAATTTGAAAAGTGAGACCATACAATAAACCTTTTGTTCAGCAGCACAGGCCAAAAAAGAACCTGTTAATTGGCGGTATTCCTTCCGTGATCGAAGCGCTAAATTCTGGCCAGCAGTTGGAGCGTATTTATTTATTAACCACCGCAAATTCGCCGGAGGCAGATGAGTTGAAAATTGTAGCCGAAAAATTTGGAACGCCTATAAATAAGGTTCCATTTGAAAAATTAAGAAATTTCAATCTCGAAAACCACAATGGTTGTATCGCAATAAAATCTAAAATTCAATACCAAAACCTGCAGGATGTTATTTCATTAATTGTTGAAAATGGAGAAATCCCTCTGCTGTTAATGCTGGATGGAATTACCGATATACGCAATATTGGTGCCTTGTCAAGAACTGCTCTTTGCTGTGGTGTACACGCAATTGTTATTCCTGAAAAAGGGGTGGGGGCTTTGAATGAAGATGCCATAGCTACTTCCGCCGGGGCGTTGGAAAATATTGCTGTTTGCCGGGTCAAAAGTCTTATCAACGCAATTGATGAAATGCATTTAAATGGCATAAAAGTTTATGCGAGTGACATGAAAGCAGCGCTAAATGTTTATGATATTGAATTTAAAGGTCCATGCGCAATAATTCTTGGTAGCGAAGACAAAGGAATTCAGCCCGCATTATACAAGGCTTGTGAAAGCCGCTTTAAAATTCCGATGCAAAAAGATTTTGAATCTTTAAATGTATCCGTAGCTGCCGGAATGATTTTGTATGAAGCGATGAAGCAAAGAATGATAAAATAGTTTTTTCTAAAATTATAACCCGTGGTTACAAAGGAAAAGCAAATTAAATTAATTGAATGTCCGCGTGATGCCATGCAAGGCTGGAAAGAGTTTATCCCAACAAAAAAAAAGATTGAATACATTAATCAATTACTCCAGGTTGGTTTTGATACAATAGATTTTGGAAGTTTTGTTTCACATAAAGCCATTCCTCAAATGGCAGATACTAAAAATGTTCTTGAGAATTTATCGATCCCAGATAACAATACAAAATTATTAGCCATCGTTGCTAACGTAAGAGGCGCAGACGAAGCCGCGCAATATGACGCCATCAATTATATCGGTTTTCCATTTTCTATTTCTTCAACATTTCAATTTCGAAATACCAACAGCACTATAGAGCAGTCGCTACAAACGGTAAAAGAAATAAAAAGAATTTGTGGTGAAAAGCAAAAGCCTGTGGTATATATATCTATGGCTTTTGGAAACCCGTACCACGATAAATATAACGAAGACATTGTTTTAGAATGGGTTAAAAAACTTGTAGGAGAGGGGATTGAAATTATTTCTTTAGCCGATACCGTTGGCATGGCAAAACCATCCCAAATCGCCTCTTTGGCAAGCAAGGTAATTGCGGCATTTCCACAAATAGAAACGGGAGTTCATCTTCACTCAACTCATGCAAATTGGCAGCAAAAAATTGACGCAGCTTTGCAACACGGTTGCCTGCGATTTGACGGCGCATTGAAAGGTGTTGGAGGATGCCCTATGGCCAACGATGAATTGGTTGGAAACATGGACTCCGAATTGATGATTCCTTATTTACAGGAGCTTGGTTACTTAAAAAATGTTAATACCAACGCACTTAAAGAAAGTATTAAAATGGCTGCAGAAATCTTTGTTTAATAAATCATTTTATATTTTTTAATGGAATTAATTCTTCCTTTCAAAGTCACTTTTTTTCCAAAAAAAATCTCTTACACCGATAAAATTCTTTTTATAGGATCTTGTTTTAGCGAAGAAATCGGGGCGAGGATGAGCAACTTAAAATTTGATGTGTTGCAAAATCCAAATGGAATATTGTACGATCCAATCAGTATCTCTGCTGCATTAAATTCTTACATTATTAATGAACCGTATGAAATAAAAGATCTTTTTTTTCAGAATGATTTATGGCACAGTTGGCATCATCATTCCATTTTTTCGGGTTTGGATAAAGCAGAAGTTTTGCGCAAGATTGGAAATGCGCGCCAAGAAGCGCATCAATTTTTAAAAAACACTTCCTGGGTTATCATTTCATTAGGAACGTCTTTTAATTATAGTTTGAAGCAGGAGGGAATACAAGTTGCGAATTGCCATAAAGCGCCAGCCGGTTATTTCAAAAAAAAATTAATTACTATTGAAGAAACGATTGCTGATCTTTCCACAACTATAAATAATATCCGTGAATTTAATGCTGATCTGAAAATTATTTTTACAGTAAGCCCTGTTCGCCATGTGAAAGATGGAGTAGTGGAAAATAACAGGAGCAAGGCAAGGCTTTTAGAAGCTGTTCATTCTATATCGGAAAAATTTCAACATATATTTTATTTCCCCGCCTATGAATTGATCATTGATGTGCTGAGGGATTACCGTTTTTATAAAACAGATTTAGTGCATCCAACTGATGCAGCGATAGATTTTGTTTTTGAAAGTTTTTGCAATTCATTGCTGGATGAGCCCGGCAAAAAATTATTGGAGAAAATAAAGCAGGTTGTTGCTGCAGGAAATCATAAACCTTTTCAAAAGGAAAGCGCCGCTCATAAAAATTTTATGAAAACGCAACTTGAAAAAATAAATAGAATTTCCGAAAAATTTCCCGGTATTGACTTCACTAAAGAGAAGCGATATTTTGCCGGCAATTAAGAATTAATTTAAGATTAAGAATTTGGGCCATCAATACTTTTATTGCTTCAAATTTATCTTTTCATTGAAGGTTATGTTATGCTTTTCAAGCTCCTGCAAAACTGGCTGATAAATTTCAGGCAAAACCGGAATATGCAATCCGGTCAATTTTATTTTGTCTTGTAAAATTAATTTCGCGGCTATGCCTAACGGTAAGCCGACCGTTTTCGCCATGGCAGTTCTTTTTTGATCATCACCTTTTACGATCAGCGTGCTTTTTATTTGTTTTTTTTCGCCTTCCACCTCGTATTCTATTTCGTGAAGCATCACAATCATGTCTCTATCATTTGGTAGCATGCCCAGTCTTTTTTCCAGCAGGCATTGTAACACTAAAGAAGAATTTTGAATTTCACCCTCTATCTTTTCTGCACTTTGCACTCCAAGGTAATTAAGCTGTTCCTGGAACTCCGCTTTGTATTCATCAGTAACAAAATCGTTGCCTTTATTTTTAAGTTCGTACCAGTCATTGTAAGTTTTACAATCTTTAATTTCATCATGATCTTCTAAATCAGTAAGGCCCATATTTACAATCTTATTCCAGCCCCTGCAAAATGATGGATGCCTTAAAGTAGTGCGGACGAAAGTATTTATGTCAACCAGGTCGTAGATATCAATATAACTCAATGAATCCCGGTTTGGATACCAGGCCAATGGGAATAATCCGGGCACGTCTACAACATTACAATTGCTAAAAACACCTTTATAATCCACCTTAATATTTTCGCCATCCTTTTTAAATAAGGCTCCCGAAGAACCTGCCATTACTATATTTCCAGGGTTCCATGTTATTTTATAATGCCACGGATTGTCGTCACTCTCCGGTGCAACCAATCCCCCGCAATGCGATTTAAAAGAAGTAATTTTTCCGCCCTGGCTTTTTACCTTGTTGATAATTTTCAAGGCACTCATATGATCAATGCCCGGATCAAGGCCCATCTCACATAAAAAAAGCAACCCTTTTTCCTTTATCGATGAACTTAGGTTTTTAATTTTTTCATCAACATAAGATGCGTTTAAGAGATTTTTGGAATAAGTAAGGCAATCATTGGCCACAAGAAAATGTAAGTGCGGCGGCAACATGGAAATTACAATATCCGCTTCCTTAATAAGATATAGTCTTTCACCTTCAATACTTACATCTGCAGCTACAGCTTCGGCATTTTTGCAATGGCTTATTTTAGATTCAGCCAGCAAAGCATCTGCATCGCATAGTAATAATTTCCAGTTATTTTCTTCGCAAATAGTACACAAATAATCTATTAGGGAAGTAGCGGATTTTCCGGCTCCAAAAATTAAAATCTTTTTCATTCTTAATTATTTTTCAAAATAAAATCACAATCATTTTTTTGATGCAACCCGTAGGCTAACTTTCAAATCAATATAATATTGATTATTGCATCTTTAGCAGCAAAGGAAAGAAAAATATATGGCGAAGCAGGATAATTTAACAGCATCTTTCTTTTCCACAAACAGGCAAAAATAATGGTGAAAAAAAACGAATTTTTTGGGATTTTTTATACGGAAAAACCCTCTTTAAAAAGTATATTTGCCGATAGTTAAAAATTATGGATACAACTGAAGATCAATTGCCTGATAATACTCCCGGAAGAGGCAGAATTATTCCCGTAAATATTGAAGAACAAATGAAATCCGCTTACATCGATTATTCGATGAGCGTGATTGTTGGCCGTGCTTTGCCTGATGCAAGAGATGGCTTAAAACCTGTACATCGTCGCATATTATATGGTATGTACGAGATGGGAAATTTTTACAACCGGCCTTATAAAAAATCCGCGCGCATAGTCGGTGACGTTATGGGTAAATATCATCCGCATGGCGATGCATCGATATATGATACAATGGTACGGATGGCGCAGGATTGGAGCATGCGATATACACTCGTAGATGGACAGGGAAATTTTGGAAGCCAGGACGGAGATAGCCCCGCTGCTATGCGATATACCGAGGTAAGGCTGGAGAGAATTGCCGAAACGATGCTCGATGATATTGAAAAAGATACCATTGATTTTCAGCTTAATTATGACGATTCAACAAAGGAACCCGTTGTTTTGCCGACACGTATTCCACAATTATTACTTAACGGATCAAGTGGAATTGCTGTGGGTATGGCTACGAATATGCTGCCCCATAATCTTACCGAGGTTGTTGACGGATGCCTTGCCTATATTGACGATAAGGAAATTACTATTGATGATCTTATAAAAATTGT
Organism: Chitinophagales bacterium; assembly: GCA_038245055.1. Lineage (GTDB taxonomy): Bacteria > Bacteroidota > Bacteroidia > Chitinophagales > Chitinophagaceae > Ginsengibacter. Next base: position 39,801 of record JBBRSV010000027.1, read on the forward strand.
GAAGGCGCCGGATTTCCCTACCGGTGGAATTATTCACGGTTATGAAGGCGTAAAAGCCGGTCTACATACGGGCCGCGGTAGAGTGGTTTTGAGAGGAAAAGTAACGGTGGAAACAACAAAAAATGGCCGGGAAAAAATCATCATAACGGAAGTGCCTTACCAGGTAAACCGAGATACGCTTACTGAAAAGATCGGGCACCTGATAAACGATAAAATTATAGATGGTGTATCTGATGTAAATAATGAAAGCAATAATAAAGAAGGAACACGCATAGTTATTGAGCTAAAGAAAGATGTAATTGCCCAGGTTGTAATCAACCATTTGTATAAACACAGTGAGCTCCAAACTTCATTTGGTATTAACAACGTCGCACTGGTAAAAGGAAGGCCGAAGATTTTAAATGTAAAAGACCTCATCCGCGAATTTGTTGATTTTCGCCATGAAGTAATTGTAAGAAGAACAAAATTTGAACTAAGAAAAGCTGAAGAAAGAGCGCATATCCTTGAGGGTTATCTTATAGCGCTTGATAACCTGGATTCTGTTATTTCTCTCATAAGAAATTCATCAACGCCAGACGTTGCGAAAGACGGATTGATGACAAATTTTGCCATGAGCGAAATTCAGGCGAAAGCGGTTCTTGAATTGAGGTTGCAGCGCCTTACCGGAATGGAGCGCGATAAAATTAAAAAGGAACATGAAGAAATAATGGCGCTCATTGGCCGTCTTAAGGAAATTCTTGGAAATGAAAGTATGCGTTTCCAAATTATTAAAGATGAATTGAAGGAAATAAAAGACAAATTTGGTGATGAACGCAAAACAGAAATCACTTACCTCGCTGATGAAATAAGCATGCAGGATTTGATAGAAGAAGAAGACGTAGTAGTGACCATTTCACATTTAGGATACATTAAAAGAACTTCCGCTACAGAATATCGCCAGCAGCGCAGGGGAGGAAGAGGAGCGAAGGGGAGCAGTACAAGGAATGAAGATTATATTGAGCATCTTTTTGTTGCGTCTACGCATCACACGTTATTATTTTTTACTGAAAAAGGAAAATGCTTCTGGTTGAAAGTTTATGAAATAACGGATGGCGATAAGCAAAGCAAAGGCAGGGCGCTGCAAAATTTAATGCAAATACCTGCCGATGATAAAGTGAGAGCGATCATTGATATTAAAGACCTTCAGGATGAAGAGTACATTAATAATAATTACATAGTTCTTTGTACAAGAAAAGGAATTATTAAGAAGACACGGGTAGCCGATTTCTCAAGGCCGAGACAAAATGGGGTAAATGCAATCACGGTGAACGAAGGTGATGAATTATTGGAAGCGTGCCTCACTGATGGCAAGCAAGAAATTATGATGGCCCTTAAGAGTGGCCGTGCTATTAGGTTTCCTGAAGAAAAAGTAAGGCCGACAGGCAGAGGTGCAATTGGAGTTTTTGGGATTTCGGTTGAAAAAGAATCCGACGAAGTGGTTGGTATGATTTGTGTAAATAGTGATGATCCTAACGTAAGCGTGCTTGTTGTAAGCAGCAAAGGTTTTGGAAAACGAACTGCTGTGGAAGAATACAGAATTACGAACAGGGGGGGCAAAGGAGTTAAGACCATCAACATTACAGAAAAAACGGGCTCACTTATTGGCTTGTTGAATGTAAATGAGACGCAGGATTTGATGATAACCTGTAAATCAGGGGTAACGATTCGTACTTCGATTGCCACGATCAGGGAAGCTGGCAGAGCCACGCAGGGCGTTAAACTGATAAGGCTTGATGAAGGGGATGAAATTGCAGCCATAACAAATTTGGATGACCGGGAAGATGAGGAAATAAATGACGAGGTAATAAACCCAGAAGGAGTTAATGACCAATCCGGAGATGCAAGTGATGATGCAAAAGACAATGAGAATGAATCTTCAAATGACGCAGAAATAGAACCTGAAAATCAATAAAAAAACAAAAATGAAAAAATTAATTTTCTCTTTATTATTTACTTGTATGGTTTCCCTGATGTTTGCCCAGGATCTTAAAAAGGCAAAATCATACCTTGACGGTAAGCAACTCGATAAAGCAAAAACTGAAATTGACGCCTATGTTGCCAAGTCGCCAAATGATGCTGAAGGCAATTACATGAAGGCAAAAATTTACGAGCAAATTGCTGCGAGCGATCAGGCTAAAACGCTTTACAATGGCGATGCCCGGCAGGAAGCTTTGGACGCATTCAAAAAAGCAATGGCTGATTCAACTAATCCAAAGGTGACCTTAATGGCGATTAAGGATCAATATGCACCAGTATTTAATTTATATACCGGGTATTATGAGGCAGCAGCAAACGCCTTCAATGCCGCTGCACCTTCAGGCAGCAAGCCTGGCTTTGAAGATGCCATGAATTTATTTATAAAAGCTGATAATGTTGGCCATTACATCGCTGAAAAAAAGTGGGCAAAAATTGCAAATGTTGATACTACGCTTGTATTAAACATTGGTAAAGCCGCACTCAACGCGGGTAAAACTGATATAGCCTTAACTTATTTTACCAAGCTTGCTGATGCAAATATAAATGGCACAGTCAATGGCGGGGCTGCAAATAACGCGTTTGAGCTTCCATACCAATGGCTTCTTTTGCATTATAAAGATGCCAAAGACGAAACTAACATGATGAAATATGCCAACCTTGGCCAAAAGCTTTTCCCGAATGATGATTATTATGATCTTGTTCTGATAGATTATTACCGTGAAAAAAAGGACAATGATGCCTTGTTTGCAAAGTATGATGAATTGGTTACAAAGCGCCCTGATAGCCTAATGTATCATTTTAATTACGCTAACGACATATTCGGATATATATACAATGGCGATGCAGGAGTAGAGGTAAAAAATAAAGAAGCGCTGATGAAAACTTTGGGTGACCAAATTGAAAAAGCCTATAAAATAAATTCGAATGATGTAATCACCAATTGGCTTTATTCCCAATATTATTATAACCAGGGTGTGGACATAAGAGACGCTGCAAATAAAACAAAAGGCACAAAGCCAGAAGATGTGAAGAAGAAAGCTGATCTGAATGCGCAGGCAAAAGATGATTTCAATAAGTCAATTCCTTACGGCGAAAAGGCGCTTGCAAAGCTGGAAGAAGCAGGGTATAAAAAGTCTGATAAGTCTCGTTATAAATCAATTACAGATCTTATGCAAAAGATTTACCAGAGCCTGAACCAAAATGATAAAGTGAAAGAGTACCAGGCAAAATACGATGCTTCGGA
>JBBRSV010000028.1:0-40105 GCA_038245055.1 Chitinophagales bacterium
TTACCCGAGCGAAATTGCTCCAGGGTCTTTTTCTTTAATGCTTCGTAATCGAAGACTTCTTTTTTCTTTTCCATAAAAAAACTGTGTTTTAAAGTTCCTAAATCATTTTTGAACTTTGACACAGTTTATTTTACAGCCTCTGGAAATGTACTCAATAAATACAAATCCGGTGGCGGAGCCTTTCCTGATAATGTTATTCGTAAAGATCTTTGTGATGATGATCTACCGGAATATATTGAAGAGCTATATCAAACGCCTATCAATCGTATATTGATTTCCCAATTTTTTTCAAGCTGACGATTATCCTGTTAACAAAATAAATCTTTCCGAAAACGGGTAAGAAGCTTACATGGTTTTCCGAAGAAAAATCAATGATACTATTAACAACGAAAAAATTGATGCCGTCTCAGGAATATATGCGAAATCAGACACCTATTGCTTGCAGACAGAGCTGCCGGATTCAAATGTTCATGTATTGAGAACGCATGCCTCTTTCCAGGCATGACTTCCTGCTCAGCTTTCAAAATAATTACGATATTCATCCAGCCTTGCATCTATTGACTGAAAGGCCGGTTTTGCCTCAGCCTTATTTGAAATGGATTTCAGCTTATTAGCATTTTCTAAAATAGGCTCCAACCATTTATGGATGGCCTCATGATCAGGTCCGGTCATTTTGCATTCCTGTATCATCTTATTAATTCCTTTGGTTAAATCATTGCCAAGAATATGGTATTCATTTAAAGAGGGAAAGGGTTGTATTTTGAACATATCGGATATATTCTTCAGATCCATCACGTTGTTGTAGGTACTTGAATCCGCCTTCCATTTGTCTCCATTATTTAAGGTCAAACTTGTATCAGCCACTGCTTGCATAGAGCTTGTATTATTTTCAGCTCCGGATTTATTATCACCCTGGTTGCAGGAGAATAAAAGCGTAATTCCTATAAATAAATAAAAGACTTTTTTCATAAATAAAATTTTAAGATGACTGATTATATTTCCTAATTTTTAATTGATTATATAGGTGAGCAACAAGTGCATTTAGGAAATCAAATGCTAAACACTAGCGTGCCTTTTCTAACTATTATTATTTAATATTTACCGGTTTTTGAATTAATTTCATCAGGCTACTGTCCCAATCCCCTGCAACTTGAACTTGTGCCATTGCACCATAATCAAAAGCTTCGATAAGGTTGTGATTGAGAAGCAGGTATGTGCCAGGTTCTCTAAACCTGTAAAGAACTGCAGCTGCAGAACCTCCCGGCACTGCCCATGTTTCAAAATCGGTATAGGGCGTATTATTAAATTTGCCACCGGGCCAATACAGGTCGGCATGTCCACCGATCAAATGAATGCGTGTATCCCTGTTTGCCTGTGAAGTGATGAATAAAACCTTTTCACCCACTTTAGCAGTAAGCGCATTTTTGCCTAACAAAGCGCCTTGTCTTCCATTAAAAACAATATTGGTTGGCTTAAGTGTTTTAATAGATTCTGCAATTTTCTGAATGCTTTCCTGGGGAGTAGCAATATTAAGTGTTTTGCCGTTGCTATCTTTTGGAAGGTAATAATCCTGTTCGGCAATATAATAAGCACGGTCAAATTTTACCGGGCTGCCGTTTTCATCTTTCAAACCTGCCCTTGGTAAAACCATGATCGCTCCATTCATGCCGGAAGTGACATGGATTGGAATCATACTTCCACCGGGGGCACAATGATAAACAAACACACCGGATCTAATACATCTGAACCTGAAGGTTACTTGCTGGCCGGGGTTTACAAGAGAAATTGCTCCCCCGCCCAATTCGCCGGTGGCCGCATGAAAATCAATATTATGTGTTTGTGTATTTGTAGCAGGATTTTTTAGCGTTAGCTCCACAAAATCCTTTTGATGTACCACGATCATTGGCCCAGGTACGGTACCGTTGTAAGTGAATGCCCAGCTGGAATCGCCGGGCGCCACTTCTATTTTTTTCTCTTCTACCGTAAAAGTTACCTGCACTACTTTGGGACCATCTTTATCCACCTGGTCAAATTTAGGCAACATGGGCGGAGCCACCATTTCCTGGGTCACTTTTGGTAAGTCATCACCATCACCCGTAAACTTTGCATCAAGCACTGAAGTTGAACTGCTGTTTTTGCATGATGCGGCAAATAGTATTATTGCAGATAACAATACAATTTTTAGTTTTGAAAATTGAGTTTTTGAAAATTGAGATTGTAAATAATTCATTGTGTCTATTTTTTTAAAAGCCATTTTACAGGCTTATAATGATCAGTAATCAGGAGATTGCATAGCGCTCGTTTTATTTTTATAAATCTTTCTTCCTAAACTTTCTCAAGGATAAACTTACCGGGATAAACATCCACAACAGCAACACAAAAATGGTAATAATTGTACCGGAAGTAGTTCCAAAAAAACTTTGAAATACTGCGCCTGTATAGCCCATCAAAGCAGATACATCCATCTTTAATAAAATTAGTATCCGCCCCATGTCAATAGGGTTTAGCCCACTCAATACCAGCATCGGCTTTTCCAGGGGATAATCAGCAAACTGAAACAAGATGAAAAGTACCAGGCCATCAAAAATCAGGGAAAAATAAAGCCATAGTAAAACTGCAATACCAATTCCCTTTGCTTTATCTCTCGTGTAAACCGCTGCAAGCAGGGCAATGGATACAAAAATCATGGTTAACATCAAACCTACGGCTACTAACATGAGGCCGGTAGGTGATAAGGCGTATAGCAAAACCGGTATGCCTACTCCAATAAAAAAAGATAAGGTTAATGCTATTGCCATTCCTGCATAAAGACTTATCCATATATGCTTGCGTTGTAACGGTTGACTTACCAATAGCTCTATAAACTCTGAACTATTATAAATATAGATAGTTGAAAAAATGATACATATAAGTGGAACAATAATCAAAACAATATTCATTAAACTCAGCAGGCCCTTTGAAGAATTATCCTGCAGGTTGAATACGGTAAGGGATATAGCTAGTAATAATAAAGTGTAAGCAATTACTATTTTATTTCTCAATATATCCGCTATAACATATTTTATTATTTTTCTCATCGCATTATTGTTTTTGCATTACGGCCGCGATCGCTTTTGATAATTTTTTTTCACCCGTATCTTCCCGCAGTGAATCAATACTTTTATGAAACAGTAACTTACTGTCCTGCATATAGATCACCTGTGTTACCAGGTCATCCAATTCACTCAGGATATGCGAAGTAATGATCACCAGTTTACCTTTCTTTTTTTCAGCTATAATTTTTTCTTTCAATATTTCAGAAGCTAATGGATCAAGACCTGCTGTGGGCTCGTCCAAAATCAATACATCCGGGTTAAAAAGAAAAGCTAAGGAAGCGCTTACCTTTTGCGTAGTGCCGCCCGAAAGTGTTCTCATGCGTTTTTGCAATAGATCATTTAGTTTAAATGCCCTTATTAAATCTTCGTCTATACCTGACTGATAGTTCTTACTTCTTATATCTTTCATCATGTTTAACACCTGGCCTATCGTCATATTTTCAGGATAACGGCCTATCTGTGGCATGTAGCCGATATGCTCCCTGTATAGCCAATCATGCAAAATGTTCTTTCCGTTAAAAGTGATGAAGCCACTATCAGGAACTACCATGCCAAGGATGCATTTTACCAGTGTGGTTTTTCCACTTGCATTGGGTCCAATTAAGGCAATACATTCACCCTTATTACAGGTAGCAGATACATTATTTAATGCAACCAACCTGCCGAATTTTTTAGTAACGTTATTAGCAATAATCATAAATGCAAAGGTTTCATAAAGGGATAATGATCCACTAAATTTTCCGGTGTTAACCCGGGAATTATCTTTTCAATTTTATCAAACAAGGTCGCCATCACACTTCTGAATAAAATCATCGCGGTAGGATTTTCAGCAACAATCATGGAGAACATACTCACGGGGTGATACGGCACGTCGCCCACTCTATCCCTGTTTAAATCATATCCTTCATACTTGTCCCAATAATTATGATCGAAACAATTCAGCACCAATGTGCCGTTGGTAGCAATATCAAATGAGTTGCCCAAAAAATTATTATGTGTAAGCGTATCATCCATGCAACTTGCATCAATTTTAATGGCCCATCCGTTTTTATTGAATTCATTTTTTTCAACCATAACCCTGTTCGCTCCTTCCATAGAAATACCGGTTGTATTACGCAAAAATTTATTCCCGGAAATATAACTGTCAGTAATTTCTTTTAAGAAAATGCCATAACATCCATCGCCCCAGTTATCTTCAAAAAAGTTATTAAACATTTTTACTCCATGAGAGAACATCACTGAAACACCTGCATTATTATTTTGAAAAATATTGGATATATAAGCATCATTATGCGAGAACATGAAATGCAAACCATAACGGGAATTTGCGTTGGAGATATTTCGCCAGATAACGGAATTGGTTACAAACTCAAAATAAATCCCATCCCTATGGCCGGTTACGGAATTACCGATAATTCGAAGGCTATCACATTGCCAGCAATGAATACCGTTTCCGCTTTCCTGGTCGGTGACAGCATACGCCGTTAGGTTGTTATTTTCAACTAAACAATTGATTGATTTTTCTAAATAGATTCCAAAAAAAGTGCCTTTCAATATGTTATCTGCAATGGTAACTCCGTTTCTTGTATAAACTTTTATTCCCGCAATATCTATTAGGCTTGAAGTGCCGGAGTGAACTAATTTAAACCCCTTTATAATTACGTTATCTGCTTTTACCGAAACGATCTCATATTTTGCTTCACCATCCAGCACAGGATAATTTACTCCCAAGAGCACGACTGATTTATTTACAACAATATTTTTTTCTTTATAAATACCAGGTGCAACTATAATTGTATCGCCATTTTGTGAGCTGTTGATAGCTTCTTGTATAACCTGGAATTCTTTATTGGCTCCAACATAATGTAGGTTGGCAAAAGTGCCTTTCCAGGACAGGGTTAAAAATATAATTGATATTATTTTTGAAGTATTCACGGCTGGGTTAATTGATCCCATGTTACTTCTGTGCCCGGATATCGGTTTTCAACTATTTGCAAACTATCCCTGTTGGCAAAAGCAGCTACGTTGCCACCCATGGGGCTTCTGAGTGAATCGCTTTTCAAAAAAAAGGAAGCCTTTACCGGCACTAAAGAATGGTCACCCGAAAAGTCAACAAAATAAACTGAATTGGATTTATCCTTATTATTAGCGGGCTCTTTCAAAAAGGATTTTAAACAATGTTCATCGTCAAACTTGAAAACCTTCCCTTTACCGGTAATTACTTCCGCTCCGAAACGGTTGTCACTGTACGGCATTTTACAATAATTGCAATGATCCTTTCCAACAATAATAGGCTCCGGGCTCGTATTACAGGAGTTTAACAGGAAAAGCAATACTATGGGTAATACAGCGCTAACCGGTTTGAGTTTTTTTTTCCAACTTACATTAGATCTCCAGGCCAAAACTACAAGAACAAGTAATATAACGCCCACACCAATAAATAACCATCCTCCAATATGAGGTATGGAATACGCGCCAAAATTGAGCAATTGTTTATAACCGATTAAAGGCGGCTGGTAAGCCATGCCCGGTACAATAATAGCTGCGTCAGGATTGAGGTTGTGTCCGTAGTTGTAATCCCATTTCCAGAAATCAATCATGGCTATTACACCAAAACAAACAAAAAGCACAAACACTATATTAAGCAGGATTCTTTTTCCGACAATAGCGGTTAACATAAGTGCCAATGCAAAAAATCCGATGATATAGGGTAGTATCGTGAATTCCATAAAGTCTGCTGTATGCAGGGATTTCATACCTATATAATGATTCAACCCATTGATGATAGCAACGTTTCCGGCCAGCTTATTTGCATAAATCAATAAGACCAATCCTTCCGGGTATTGAGGTGCAGAAAGCTGAATTTGCCACATAGGGAAAAACATAACAGCAACAAGCATCCCGCTGCATAGTACCAAAAGCAACCTGGCATATCCTTTAAGCTTATTGTTTTTCATGGCTTCATTTTTAAAAAGATAAAATATCCCGTTAATAAAAACTTCGGGTACAGGTAACCGTTACTTCTTTGCCGGCGGCAACAATACTCCATGGTTTACATTAATTGAAATATTACAGGAAGCTTCACTTCCTGTAATATTTTTTGAACGTTATTGTGTAAGTAAAGGGGGCGCCGTAGAAGAATCCGGCATGTTCTCACCAGTATTAAAAGTTAACGGAACGTTGCTATTAGCGGGCGATACCCTCACATAACCCTGCATTTCCTGGTGAAGGGCGCTGCAAAAATCAGTGCAATAGAATGGATACATACCCGGTTTTTCTGGTGCCCAGTAAAGTGTTTGTGTTTCGCCAGGCATTACCAACAACTCTGCAGTGTTTGCTGCTCCTTTGATGGCAAAGCCATGAGGCACATCCCAGTCCTGTTCGAGATTGGTAACATGCCAATACACATCATCTCCCATTTTTATGCCTTCAATATTATCAGGTACAAAATGAGAACGGATCTGTGTGATATACACATCCACTCTCTTCCCAGTGCGTACTACCTTAGCTTCTTTTTCGCCTTTTGTTACATAAGGATTTTTATTTTCTTCAATCTTAAAAAACTTTACAGATTTATCTTTTATAAGTGATGCTAGCACAGCTTGCCCATAGTGAGGTTCGCCAACCGTTGGAAAGTCGAGCAGCAATTTCATTTTATCACCGGAGATATCAAAGAGCTGCGCTGCCTGTGCCAGTTCAGGACCTGTAGGCAGATACCTGTCTTTGGTAATTTTGTTATAAACGATTACATATTTGCCGTTGGGTTTCCTGGTATCTCCACCCGGAATACATAAGTGTCCCGGAGAATAATAAGTAGGTTCCCTGTCAATGATTTTTAAATCCTTAATATTCCATTTTACAATTTCAGAGGAAACAAACATTGTAGTAATGGCATTTCCTCTTCCATCGAATTCCGTATGTAAAGGACCTAGGCCGGGCTTTTTCACCTCTCCGTATAAGGCTGCCTGGTATTCAATTACAGGAATACCATCATAATTGCCAATAAACTTTTTATCAGCAATAGCTTTTAGCATTTTTTCAAAGCTAAACACGGGTATCAATGCCGCCAGTTTTCCACTTCCTACAATATATTCGCCGGTAGGGTCCACATCACAACCGTGCGGTGATTTAGGGCAGGGCATAAAATAACATACACCAGGAAAATCTTTTGAATCCAAAACGGTTACCTGTTTTTCAATAGTAGAGGTGGCACTATGAGTGGTTTCATTGTAAACATTATGAGCGTATTGCACTGCCTCAGTTTTGCCTTTACCCTGCTTTGCATATTCTTCTAATTTTTTCCAGTTCACGGCAAGGATAAAATCTTTATCACGTTGCGAGGCGTTCACTTCCAGCAAAGTATTTGCCTGCTCTGTGTTATAGCATGAAAAGAAAAACCAGTCGTGCGATGGACCTTTACCACTATGACTCAGATCAAAATCAACCGGGGGCACCCTTAACTGAAAAGCTATTTTCATGGTACCGGAATCCTTATCAACACTTATGAAACTGATAGATGCCTTAAAATTTTTGCGATAAGTATTGATGGGTACATCGCCATTTGCATTATCCATAGGAACAGCAAAGCGAGTCCCAGCCACCACATATTCTGTATTCTCGGTAATGAAGGGCGAAGAGTGGTTACCGGCACTGTTGGGCAATTCCAGAATTTCGGCTGTCTTAAAAGTTGTCAGGTCTACGCGGGCAACGCGGGGTGTATTATTGGCATTGGCAAAAATCCAACGTCCATCAATTTCTCCATTGGTTTGGGAAAGTTCCAGGTGGTGTTGGTCATCCCATGGGATGAAGCCATGTGAAGTATTCAACATGGGTTTGGTTTCTTCACTGTATCCATATCCATTTTCAGCGAACACCCCAAAAATGGGAATAATTTTTAACAGCCTCCCGGAAGGCAAGCCATATACGGACATTTGCCCATTGAAACCACCTGAAACAAAATTGTAAAATTCGTCGTATTTACCGGGAGCCACATATACTTTTTGTGAAGCATCGCCACTAATGGCATCAGCGGTATTCTTAGGCTTGCAGGAATATAACCCACTACATAAAAAGACAGCCAGGGCTGAATAAAGTAGGAAAAAATTCTTTTTCATGGTAATTATCTTAAAAATATTATTATAGTTGTGGCATTATTTAACCCCATCATTTTTTCGCATAAATTCATATACATTACGCGCATCATCACCAACTAAATTCTGATTAGGCATACGAACGAGGCATATCTCGAGCATAGCCTGTGCTTTCGGATCTTTTGTAATCATATCGTCAGGGTTTGATGCGAAATTCATGATCCATTCTGCGGTATGGCGGCTGGTAACACCTTTCCATCCCGGGCCAACTAATTTTTCATCAGTAAGTTTATGGCAGGCGCTGCATTTAACGCTATATACTTTTTCACCTGCTTCTGCCATTGCTACATTTAGATTTGGGCTTTTATCCACTTTTGTAAAAGGCCCTTCTCCACGGTTGGGATCATAAGAAGGATTGCTATTGGATGTTTCCGGCTGACTGTTTGCTGCAGGTTCCTCACTTTTGGGGTTTTCGTTATTGGAATTATTACAAGCAACGGCCATTAGCATTAACACACCGAAATAGATTATTTTTTTCATATTGATTTTTTTATGCAAATTTTTATGGCGCAATATTACTATGGCATTTCATAGCATTTTATGCGTACAGTCATAAGATGGAATAGCTATTAATAAAGAATAAAAGACCAATAAGTAAAAAAGTTCCAGAGCCCTTATTTAACCGGCATTTCAAAAGATGCAAGAAAAATCTTATACGAAATAGCTGATAACAATCATATTCATGACCGCTAAGAATCATGTACAGATCGCGATTTCAAAAGAAAATAATCTCTTTATTTACACAGATAAATTAATAAAGAAGATGATCGATATTGAAACCTTGCTTGGCTTAGGTGCGACTTATAAAAATATAGTTGCCGATGAAATTATCTTTGAAGAAGGTGCTGAATGCTATTATTATTATCAATTGGTTTCAGGGTCTTTACGCTGGGTCCAAATTAGCGAAGACGGAAAAGAATTTGTACAGGACATGATTGAACCGGGAGAATGTTTTGGAGAATTACCTCTTTTTGATGACGGTCCTTATGCCGCATCTGCAATCGCGAACTCAAACTCGATCGTTTTGCGTTTAAATAAACAACGATTCCAACAGATGTTGAAAGATGATCCTAAGATACATTTTGCCTTTACCAAATTATTAGTAGAACGTTTACGGTTTAGATTTTTGTTATCCAAAGACCTTGCCGGCAATAAACCGGTAGAAAAAATTTGCAGCTTACTCACCTATTTTAAAATTCATAAAAAATATTTCTGTCCGAACTGCAATTTAGTTAAGCTTACCCGCCAGCAAATAGCCAACATGACCGGGCTCCGTGTAGAAACTGTGATCAGGAGCATACGACAGATGGAAGTAATTGGCAGGCTCCAAATTCAAAAAGGAAAAGTCTATTATTAAGTTCATTATGATTGCAATCATACATCAAAAAATTATTGTGGCTTTACTTTACTTCAAAAATGGATCGTTCCTTACATAAATGGTTATCAGTTGCTTTTTTCAATTTAATGCTGGTGGGAGCCCTGGGATGTATTTTACGCTATAAAATCGCGTACTCTCTACCGTTGATAGACCAAAAGTTTTTTTTACATGCACATTCTCATTTTGCTTTTTCCGGTTGGGTTACACAGGCGCTAATGGCATTAATGATAAAATATTTATCTGATAAAACCTTAACAAACCAGTTTTCAAAATACCGCTGGATTTTATGGGCCAACCTTGTTACAGCTTATGGCATGTTATTTACTTTCTCGGTTGAAGGGTATGCGTTAGGTTCCATTATTTTCTCGACTGCTTCTATTTTCGCAGGATACGCATTTTCTATCCGGTTTTGGAAAGACCTGAATAAAGTCTCCACACCATCGGTTGAAAAATTATTTTTTAAAGCAGCCCTGTTTTCTAATGTTTTGTCGTCAATTGGTCCTTTTACATTGGCCTATATGATGGCAACAAAAAGTACTTTTCAAAACCTGTATGTTGCAGCCATTTATTTCTTTCTTCACTTTCAATACAACGGCTGGTTTTTATTTGTGTGTATGGGTTTGCTTGCCTACCGCTTAAGTGTGTATGGAATTTTACAAAAAAAATTAAGGATTGCCTATTACCTGTTTGCATTTTCGTGTATACCCGCATATTTTTTGTCGGCTTTGTGGATACCAATGCCCCTGTGGATATATATCCTGGCAGCATCAGCCGGCATTGCTCAACTGGCAGGATGGATCATAATTTTACAAACCTGCAGGCAGCATCTGTCTTACTTAAAAACAAAAATAAATTCATTTACCCGTGTTTTATTTATGCTATGTACTATAGCGTATAGTATCAAATTATTACTACAGGCCGTGTCGGCCATTCCTTCTCTAAGCTACCTAACGTTTGGATTCAGGCCAATTGTAATTGGTTATTTGCATTTGGTGCTACTGGGCGTTGTGTCACTTTTTATAGCTTCCTATAGCGTCGCTTATAATTATTTTGAATTAACTAAAATCAAGAAAGCAGGTTTGGTCATTTTTGTTGCCGGAATTATCATTAATGAAATATTCTTATTGGTGCAAGGGATTGCAGATTTAAATTATACCAATGTACCCAATATTAATGAAGCTCTTTTGGCAGCGGCTTTTATATTATTTTTTGGGCTACTCCTGATGAATATACGTAAACGATCCGCTTTCTCAATTCAGCAGTGATAATAAACAGATATCTCTAATTACGCCTCACTCACTTCACACTATTTTTTACTTAACTTATGCTATTAATTTCTCCAATTTAGTTTCTTTTAAAATACCAATATTTTTTCCGGATAACTTCACAATTTTCACTTTGGCTAATTCTGTAATCATCCTGAAAAATGTTTCGTAAGTAGTACCCGCATAAGATGCCAGATCCTGTTTGGTTAAAGTTATATTTATGAATCCTTCTTTGTTTTGGCCAAAATCTCTTTTCAACATTAAAAGGGTTTCAGCAACACGTGCCTTTACATCTAAATGGACAAGGTTGCCTATTCTTCGTTCTGCAAGTTGGAGCTCATTGGCATACAATTGCATGAGTGCATAAGTAAGCCTGGGATTTACCTGCAACGAAGTCTCGAAGAAAGCAATATCTATAAAACAAAGGGTTACTTCATCAAGGGCAGTTGCTGACACCGGGTATACTTTCTGATTTCCCAATCCTCTATATCCAATTATATCTCCTTCTTGTGCAAAATGCAAAATAAGTTGTTTTTCGTCGCCCCATTTCCTATGCACCTTAACGCGGCCCTTAAATAAAAAATAGATCCCTGTTACGGGATCTTCTTCTTCAAAAATTTTTTGCCCTTTTTTAATAACCAGGTTTTGCTTGTGAGCTTCTATTGCCGGCAGCCAATGCTTCAAACAATTCCTGCACAAAAAACATGATTTCAGATTGCAAAGATTCCCTTTTTTCATAGTGCACAAAATTTTTTAATACAAATCAATTCAATTTGTATAATATTATTTTGCTATAAAACTACTGAAAGTAGCTATAAAATATGATATAAATCATACTTTTGTACTATATAAATAAGATCAGAACCGATTCATGAAAAAATATGAAAGACCTGAAAATGGAATCCCTATTTCAATTTCACTGCAGTCCACTCTTGAAGCAGAAAGTATTTCGCAGTATGTACCTGTTCATAAAAAGCGGTTACTTACCGTGTCGCTGCTATCCGTTTTTGTAGCGGTTTGTATCAGCTTCATCGCAAAATTTCTCATTTACCTAATTTACTTTATTACCAATATTTCATTTTATGGAAAGTGGTCGCTGGCACATTCAACTCCCGCAAATAATTCACTCGGCATATTTGTAATTGCTATTCCGGTTATAGGCGGAGTTATTGTTGGATTGATGGCTCTCTACGGTTCCAAGGCCATCAGGGGGCATGGCATTCCAGAAGCGATGGAACAAATTTTAACCAACCAAAGCAAAATAAAACCAACCATTACCTATCTAAAACCTATTTCCTCGGCCATCGCTATTGGTTCAGGTGGACCCTTTGGAGCTGAAGGGCCAATCATTGCGACGGGCGGTGCGTTGGGGAGTACGCTTGGCCAGTTATTAAAAATTACACATAACGAAAGAAAAATATTGCTGGCCGCAGGTTCTACGGCAGGGATGGCAGCCATATTCGGAACCCCTGTGGCTGCAATTTTTTTAGCAATTGAGCTGTTACTTTTTGAATTTTCTCCCCGTTCTATTATACCCGTTGCGCTGGCTTGCATAACCGGTGCGGCGGGGCATCATTTATTATTTGGCACCGGCCCGGTTTTCGCAATGACCTCATTTATTGAAACACCTACCAATACCTCTCTTGCTGCGTATAGCGTAATGGGCATAGTGATTGGTTTCCTCTCTGTTGGTGTTACAAAAATGGTTTATCTCATTGAAGATGGATTTGAAAAACTGCCCGTCCATTGGATGTGGTGGCCTGCCATCGGTGGATTAGCTGTTGGTATCATCGGATACTTTTCTCCGCGTACTTTGGGCGTGGGATATAGCAACATAACAGATATACTCGACGGCAACATAACTTTGCAAATAGTTTTAAGTTTATGCCTGTTGAAATTTATGTCGTGGGCCATTGCGCTAGGCAGCGGTACTTCGGGCGGAACTCTTGCACCTTTGCTTACCATTGGCGGCGGTATGGGAGCATTGCTGGGAAGTGTTATTCTTTATTTTTTCCCTTCATCAGGAGTTACTTTACCATTAGCTGCCCTGGTAGGTATGTCCGCTTTATTTGCCGGAGCGTCAAGGGCATTCTTAACCGCTATTATTTTCGCACTGGAAACCACTAACCAGTCAAATGCATTATTACCACTGCTGGCAACTTGCGGTTCTTCTTATATTGTTTCGTACTTCTTAATGGACAGTACAATAATGACAGAAAAAATTTCCCGTAGGGGAGTAAAAACACCTGATTCTTATGAGCCCGATATCCTGGAAAAAATTACTGTAGAACAGGTAATGGAAAAAAATGGATTAATTATCAGTGAAGATAACAGCGTTGGTGAAGTAATCGACTGGCTTAATAAAGAACCAGAATACAACGATAATTATTTTATCGTGTCAAACGAAAAAGGTGAATACAAAGGCATCGTAAGTTCATCAAATTTATTTAGCAGGAATCACCAACCCGGTAAATTAATAGGGGCGCTTATCAGGAGAAAATATATTTCCGTTTATATTGATGGCAGTTTACGAAAAGCTGTGGAATTAATGGCTAACGAAAACATAGACGTTTTGCCCGTTTTGTCTAAAACAAATAATAATGTTATTGGCATATTATCCTATAGAAACATAATAGCGAGTTACAAACAAGGTATAGACGAACACGTTAAAAAACATCCCGACATTTCATTAAAGAGAAGAGGCTTGAAACTTTTGGTAAGAGGACAAAAAATAATCAGTAATTGGAAAAGTAAGGAGGATGAATAATCCTGTTTCTCCTTATGGATTTTTTTGGCATTCTATGGTGATAATGCTCCCATGCCTGGCTAACAAAAGCGACGAAGTGGTTATTGCAATCAGACACCTTAATATTACACGCAGAACATCCGAAGTACAAAAAGTCGGATAGAAATCCAGCCTTCTTTAAATCCAAAATCCTATGAAAAACCGTAAGAAACTTATATAATATCCTTTTCCTTTCAGCTTTTATTATTAATTGGCGGCTGAGCTCAGCCAGTTTTTGATACACTTTTACTTCATTGGGGGGTTCGAAAATCTTAAATTAGCGATTTTGCACCCGCAATATGCTCTGATGAGAATATTATAAAAATAACAAGCTGAGAAGTCCACAATCCGTAAGAATAATTTAGATTAAATAATGAATAACCCCGAAAGGCTAATTAATAAAATGATAAATTCATTTTTACAACCAATATTTTAAATCTTTTCTACAACCAGTATTTTAAAGGTACCTGGTATCATCTGGGGACGGAATGAATCTTTAGAAGCTGGTTTAAATTGTCCGGAAGGAAGGTAAATCTTATGTGTTATCTGGTCAACTGTTATTGTCCGGGCGCCTGCCTTTGTTTTTACATTTGCGACAACTATAAATTTATCAGCGGCCAGCTCTTTAACAACCGTTAGTGTTCCGTCTCCATTGGAAGCGTAAGCAGTTTTTAACTTGTTATCAAATGCCGCTCCATCGGCGCCGTCACCTGTCGGCAGACTGGTAATTATATTACCATTGGTAGCATCCATTACAATCATGAGTTTGTTTCCACAAGTAGCAAAAAGGCGCATATTTTCCCGGTCCATGGCCAGTCCCGAGGCTCCTGTACCGGGCTTGTTCGGCCATTTATGTATTATACTAAAAGTGGTGGCGTTAATTACATCCATTTCTCCTTTCTCCGCATTATTCACATAGATTTTTCCTTTACCGTCGCTTACTGCTGTTTCGGGCCAGCCGGTCAATTGTATAGTGGCCACTACAGAATCGGTAAAGGGGTCAATTACAGTCATATTTTTACTCATTCCGTTACAACTGATCACCTTCTTTGAAAAATCGTCATAGAAAATCGCATCGGCGAATTTCCCGGTTGGTACATATTTTAGGACCTTATTGGTTGCAAGATCAAATACCAATACTTTATTCAGGGATCCGTTACTGATGTATCCTTTTCCCATTGCATGTACCAGTGCAATGCCATGCACATCCTTTTCGGTTTTAATCACCCCTAGGGAGTCGCCTGTGACTTTATTTAAGATATTCACTTGAGACCCGTGGGAAATATACAATTTCTCCGTAACGGTATCAACCGTCATATAATCATAACCCCCGCCGCTTTGAATACGAAATTCGCCACTGATGCGATAAGCAGACTGATTTTGGGCGATAGATGACGAGATCGTGCTCAACATTATGCTTGCGATAATAAAATACCTTTTCATCTGAAATTATATTTTGATTGATTAAACTGAATAGAATTTTCAATTTCAATATTACAGCTTTCGTGAACGATTCACGAAAAATATATACTAATCGGCTGAATTCTGCTACCAAAGTTATGAAGAGCTTTTGGAAAATTTAAGGGCTGCATATCCATGTTGGACAAAGTCGCTTGAATTTATACAGACTATGTAAGAATGTAAGTTAAAACGGCAAACAGGGTACCCACATTTTTTTTCATCGTTTTTTGGGTATATCTTTTTGTAAAATTGTATGGTAATATTACCGCTAACAATTTGAAAAGTATTGGCACAGTTGCCAAAAAAATCCGGGTTGAAAAAAGGCCCCATAAAATTATGAGGCTTAACCAAAACTAAATTGCATACTTACCTATTGCTAATTAATTAAAGCAAGGCATTGGAAAATATTGTTCTTTCTAAACTTTTAATAATTAATTTATTCATCTGCATTCCAACCCATCTTTATAAAATAGTTTATTGAAGCAAGTGTAATTTAGTTGTGTTAAAAAATAAAATATAACTCCAGAACAAGGATTATATTACCCAATAATTTTATTAACCTAACCGTGTTTTTATGACAAAAATAAAAGGTGCTTCATTAGCTGGGTTAGTTTTTGCAATGGTTGCAATGACTTTACTCGTGCTAAGAGAATCCTTATTTGCCGAGGGCTTAATTGCAATATCAATTCAGATATTCGCCGGATTAATTATGTTATGGGCGCGGATTACCTTTGGAAAAAGAAGTTTCCATGCTTCTGCTGATCCAACCAGCGGTGGGCTGGTAACAACGGGGCCATATAAGTTCATTCGTCATCCTATATATGCCTCAATTTTATACTTTATTTGGGCCGGAATTTCAGAACATGGTTCCGTAACAAATGTACTTCTCGGCCTTTCTATAACCTTAGGGTTGTTGGTAAGGATATTTGCGGAGGAATATTTAATAAAACAACGCTATCCGAATTACTTAAATTATGCAGCAAAAACGAAAAGAATCATTCCTTATATTTTTTAATATTGTGACAGGAATAAACTTTAAACAATTCTGATGAGCCTGAAATAAAAAAGGGGCAGATTTTCAATAACACCAATTTATACAAAATACCCAGATAAACTTTCACAAATTACACAACCATACCGGATTCGTGCCTTTCCGAAGTATAGGCGATGATTTCAATTTCTCTTACCATGAAATATTGTTTTTTCTATAATGATTTCGAATGGGTGAGATGAATTTTACGAATGGCCAGAATCTCCGGAATTAATTACAGAGAATCCATGATAAAGATATATGTCGCATTTTGAATCACGCCATTTCGTGGACTGAAATTATCTTGGGCGCTTTTAAAAGGGTGATATGTAAGCGTTCTTTCAACGATATATGATTGCCATATAAACCTTACTTGTGAGGATATCAGGGACAACCACCTTCATATCGGGTCTTCAAAAAAATGTAAGATAAGGCATAGTAAAATATTATCCTATTCTGCAGGAGGATTTAAATTGATTTGGGTATCTTCTTTCGGCTTCTTAAATTCCAGGTTGCCAAATTTCCAGGTAAAATTAATGCCGAAAGATCTGAAAGGTATTCTTTGCAGGCTGTTAACTGTAAAGCCGGGACCAAATACAGAAGTTTGTCGATTGACATATTTGTTGAATGGATTATCGGCGGTAAATGCTATGCTTCCTTTCTTTTTCCATATCTGCTTCCGGAGCGCAACGCTATAATTAGTAAAGGAAGGAAAAATACCCTGGGCCTCGTGCCTGGCAGAATTAAAGTTTCCAAAAAATTCACCCGCAAAAGTTTTGGTAAACTGGTAGGCTGCGTTCATGTTCAGCCTGTAATTAAAGCTGCTGGAGTTTTGGCCCTTCACCACATTATTAACGGTATGCCGGTGAAAAGCAAAAACATTGGTACGTACTGTGAATTTCTTCGTAAAATTAATATTACTGAATAAGCTCAGACCGAGGTTTTGCTCAAGTCCAATATTTTCTCTTGTACTCACAGCTACATTGTTATAAGTAGAATCGCCTACTACGAGAGTAGGATAATACAAAATATAATTTTGTATATCATGCTTGTTGAAACGATAAAAAGCTGTAATCACAAAAGAGCCTGTTGCACCAAGGTCTTTACTGTATCCTAATTCAAAGCGATTGCCAATTTCAGGGGTAAGAAATGGATTACCACTTGTTATGTTTTTAGGGTCACTAGTATTAATAAACGGGTTCAAATCACCATAATCCGGGCGCTCTATTCGTTTGGAATAGCTCAGTTTAAGCGTTTGATCATCACTTAGCTTCCTTAAAAAAAATATGGAAGGGACAAAGGTGTTGTACCCGGGAGAATTTATTTGTTGCTGCGCATTGGAATAATAGGAATTAAGTTCAGTACGCTCGTACCGCGCCCCTAATTTGGTATCAAACAACTTGCCTACAGGAAAGCTGAGCTCAGTGTACAAAGCATACACCTTTTGGTGATAATTCAATGTATTGGATAAAGAGCTGTCATAAAAAAAACTTTTTTGATTGGATTGAAAACTAGATACAGCAGAAGAACTGTTGATGTCGTAAAAGCTCAGCTTGCCTCCTACTCCCAGGATTATTTTTTTTGTTAATGGCTCATTATAATCTACTTTAATTTCTGTTTCATTTTCTTTGGCAGGATTTAGATTATTAGTTCCGTAGCTAAGGGAATCTTCCGGCAATAAGTATTGGTTATTTTGAGAATGACTTGCATTATTGCCAAAGCTGCTATTGGCCGAAATTTCGAGTTCACGATCTTCTTTGCTAAAAGTGCGTTTATAATTGAGGCTGGCATCCACATTATGAAAGTGAAAAGCCCTTGCCGAATTGTTGAATACTGCTATATTAGAAAGCAGGTTGTTGCCTGCATCAAATGTTTGTTGCGCCTGGTTAGTAATGCCAGAACCGGCGTACCCAAAATTATTGTAATTCACAGAGCCTGAAAAGCTATTTTTAGCATTTACCGTCCAGTCGAAACCCAAGCCAGTTTCCACGCCGTGACGGGTGAATTGAGAGTTTCCGTCCTGGTGTAAAAATTCCGTAGTGCTGTCTAAAGGATTGTGGGATATTCTATCATAAACCCCGGGCGTGGTTGAATGTAACCTTGTATTTCCACTAACAAATGCGTTAATGCCAAAGCCTTTGTTGCGTGCATTAAAATTGAATGACCCATTCTCAAGACGGCTGCCTGCTGTTAAGGAAAGGTTACCATTAACACCCTTGGCTGTATTCTTTTTTAAAATAATATTGATGATACCTCCTAATCCCTGCGCATCATATTTCGCCCCGGGATTGGTAACCACTTCAATGCTTTTGATCTGGCTGGCAGGGATAGATTGCAGTACATCGGTTATATTATTACCGAAGGCAGAAGAAGGCTTTCCATCTATTAAAAAACGAATACTGGTACTGCCTGCAAGCTCCACGTTGCCATCAATATCAACTGATACCTGCGGCACTTTCTTTAAAATATCTGTAGCCACACCGCTCTGCGAAGTAATATCCTGGTCTGCATTAAAAACAATTTTATCAATTTTATTTTCAATAATATTTGGTTTCGCCGAAATGGTAACGGTCTGGAGAAGCGCTGCTTTTTTTGCCAACAAAACCGTTTTCAGGTCGACAGGTAAATTTTGCTGATTTACAACAACGCTGTTAAAGGTAAATGGTGTGTAACCTATGTACTCGACTACCACTTTATAAGTGCCATCAGCCACATCATTCACAGTAAACATACCTTTCGCATCGGTGGTACTGCCGTTTACAGGTTTCTTACGATCTGCCAAAAACAAAGTAACTGTAGCATAATTGAGCGGCTCGCCAGATGTCGAGTCTATCACTTTTCCCGCAATGCCGGTATGCCCACGGAAATCCTTGGCTTTTTGGGCCTGGAGATTGTAAAAGTTAGCTAAAAGAACCAGGAGTATAATTGCTTTATTCACACATAATGATTAAGATTTGCAAAACTAATTTATGATTTTGAAGGAAAGTTGATTTTGACAGAATTAGTACAGCTAACATATATGAATACAAAAGGTTTAATGTAAACTGCCTAATTTCTTCTATTCTTGAAAAATTAATACTGTAAAAAGTATTTGCCCGACCTTGCTTTTATATCATACCAGCTTTTCTTAAAATAGGTAAGTGCTGGAAGGTTAAGTACGGTATGAGCCTAAGACAGCTATTGTAGAAATAGCTTTTTGAGTGGCGCTCTATTAATATACCCTTTGGTTTCAGATTAAGAATTACAGATGAACCTTTAGCTAGAACTGGCTTTTCAATGTTTAAGGATTACACTACCTATCTTTGCAGGTATCCGGTATAAAGCATGATCAGCAAAATCACCCCGACGACCACCCGATAAATACCCCAGATCTTAAATCCATGTTTCTTAAGCATAGTTAGTAAAAATTTAATAGCGACTATAGCTACTAAAAAAGCGACTATGTTCCCAACAGCCAGGATTTTTATCTGGTAAATGGTAAAATTTCCGTTTGTTTGTAGGTATTTGAAGATCTTATATGTTGTCGCTGCAAGCATTGTGGGAACTGCCAGGAAGAAGGAGAACTCGGCTGCTGCACTTCTGGTTAATCTTTGCTGCATTCCTCCAATTATACTAGCCGCACTGCGACTTGTTCCGGGTATCATAGCAATACATTGCCAAATTCCTATAATAAATCCCTTTTTAAAAGTTATGCCACTTTCATTATCCACCAAAGGTCGATTAAAAGCCGAATCAATAAAAAGTAAGATAATTCCACCAATCAACATACTAATGGCTACCGTCATAGAACTTTCAAGCAGTTCGTCAATCTTATTTGCAAAAATAAATCCCAATATTAAAGCAGGTATGACGGATATCGCCAGTTTCACATAAAATTGCCATTTGGCAAAATCGAAGAATTTTTTCCAATATAATACAACCACAGATAAAATGGCACCCAACTGGATAGCCACGGTAAAAACAGAATTAAAATTATCATCCTTTATGCCCAAGAGCTTTTCGGCAATGATCATATGACCGGTGGAGGATATCGGAATAAATTCCGTTATGCCTTCAACGATCCCTATTACAATCGATTCAAAAATTGTCATGACTTTAGAGTTGAAAAGTGGCCTAAACTAAATGGAGATTCTGTGGCAAATCTGAATAGGCCTTGGAATTTAGGTTGTAAGGTTTCTATTATCAAGCTGTAATAGGATTGAGCTTTCTGAAACTTTTTTTTTGAAAGAAATATTAAAAGCACATATCATAGTTTAGTAAACTTTTCAAGAATAGTAACGGCCTACACAAAAAATTTAACCCGTGGCTTTTAAATTTTAAAAATCGAATTGAACGATTGCAGTAAGTGTATTCATTTTTGAATCATTTAAAAGACATTTAAAGATTTGAATTTTTAATAAAAGAGAATTAGGTCGGAAATTAAGCTTCATGTAATGCTGTTTTGTTACTGCTATTCCCCTGGTTTATCGTTAGATACAATACGCAAGCGATTATTATAATAAAAAATATAATGTTTATTATCATAAGTGAAATTCCTAGTCCACCGTCTTTTGGTTGTTGAATAAGCAGATCTCCCAGAGAAGCACCGATTGGCCTTGTAACAATAAATGCGATCCAAAATGCTACAACTTCACCTATTACTTTATAATACGCTAAAACCCCAGCTAAAATAAAAATGGAACCAAAAAGAATTAAGGAGTTTAAATAGCCAAAATTTAAATGCTCTGATACCGTGTCGCCAACGCCGGTTCCTAAAGCAAATGTTGTTAACACAATCCACCAATAAAACCTTTCTCTTTTATCATTATTTATAGAATGTATAGAAAGTGTATGTTCTTTTTTATACCACAGATAAAATAATAATACCATGGCTATAGTGAAAACAACATCTAATATAAGTATTGAAACACCTAATTTATCCACTAAAAGATCGGTTATCAGCGTTCCTTCAATACTCATCATCACAATTAATAACCAATACGAAGGTGGATAATATTTTTTCTGCTTAAAATTCCAATAAGTAACTCCAATTGTAACAACCCCCATTATGATGGCAGTTAGCGTTAAACCAAGGTTTAAATTTTCCGAAACATAATCTGCAGCCGTTTCACCGACTGTTGTTGATAATATTTTTATAACCCAAAATAACACACCTAAACGAGCAACTCTATTTATTAATTCTTTGGTCATGATACAAATTTTTTTTGTTGTTTTTATTACGAATAAGTGTATAGGTAAGAACTAATTCTGAATTAATTTAGAAGTGTGTGTTTATTTTTCTGGGGTTTTCGCTTTTAGCGCAACGCAGTTATAAATATAATTTTTAATGAAAACGCTTTTTACGTTTTGAAAGTGATATATATAATCAAATACAAATGATGGGAAGCGTAAATATTTCTCATCATTTTTTAAAAGCTATTTTGCATGCGGAGGTTTACAATTCCGAGCCACACAGGTAAAAGGTTTTATGGAATTTATTTCAAGGTTACTTCTTCAAAAAATTGTTGGAGAGTTCGGTAATAACTTACATGCATGGGGGCCGTTACATAAATGAAAATTTATATTAATGGCTTATGTTGAATAAGGTTTCCCTGTTTCGTATCCAGATTGCCTTATCCATCAATTTGGCGGAATGAGTATGAAAAATAATGCCAATTAGCCCCAGGATACCCGTACCCACACCAAGTTCAATATTAGTACTTTGCCTATGGCTTGTTAGCGTAGAAAATATTGCGAGTCCCAGAGAGGCAACATTGAAGATAGCGCCTGTTGTTAAATTACTTTTTGATTTGAAGTATAGTTTCTGTGTTTCAGGCGAGGTAAATTCTGTTGATAGTTCCCGTAGCGATAGTCTGCTATCGCCCTTTATGAAACTGCCTCCTGCGCGATAAATGGTACTGCTATTGTAAATGCTTTTTAGTGAATCAATGTTTTGAGAAGCAGATGTGAAATTCAAAAACAGAATAACACTTAATGTAATTACAAAATTTTTCATGTTTTAATTTATGAGTTAGAAAAATACAGTTAAAAGCATCATTGATATTTTATCAACATTAGCATCCCCACTAACCGTTAGACACGGTGAAATTATGTTGAGAATCTGTTTAAAATCGAGTTGTCGCATTTATAAACAATCACAATGATAAGGCAAAGATAACGCGAAGTGAAATGGGTTTGGCTTTTGGTATTTAATTAAATCATGAAGTGGCTTAATTTCTAAAATTGGAAATAAATAAATCTATAGTATGAATAGCATTTTCCTAATTATACTTTAAAAGAGTGTTTTCATTTTTTCTAATGATTTTATGGTCTCTTTGTTTTGCAGTACTGTGCGTACGGAGCAACTGCTCATAACTTTGCCAAATCTATAAAATAATTGTTCATTGTTATGACTATTGCTTAACAAAGTTATGCCAGATGAAACATAACTGAAACCTTTACCACCGCTGATTGTTAGAAGGACAGCCGTGCTTGAGCAAAACTAATTTTGTTGTGGCTGCTGTATTTTACCTACAGTGCAAAAATAC
This sequence comes from Chitinophagales bacterium, assembly GCA_038245055.1. Taxonomy (GTDB): domain Bacteria; phylum Bacteroidota; class Bacteroidia; order Chitinophagales; family Chitinophagaceae; genus Ginsengibacter. The sequence continues at coordinate 22,692 of JBBRSV010000028.1, forward strand.
CGGTTGATAAAAATCAGGCAGCGTAAATAATTGCAAATCTTGATAAACTTATCGACAATACAAACACCTCAAAAACAGAAATAATTTATATCGGCAACGAATATTCAAAGTGGAATTTTTTTAATATTTTCAGAAATTTTGCAGCTATCAAGGGAACGGAGGGAAAAGCACCAAACTCCGACCAAAGGCTTCATGTTGTTATTACAATTTGTTTTCCAAAAAGTAAAGGAAACGCATTTTCAAATCCGGACTTGAGTTCTATTTATTGGCTGACTGTACGCAAAAGCTTGTATTTATGAAAAGTAATATTTTTAATTCAAAAAAAATTGCCTTTCATGCTAAACGCTTTACATGGAGCAAAAGTGAAAGTTTCCATTGGCGAACCAACAAAACCAGCAAATGATTTGTTTTCAATTTTATTTTTTTTAGCTTGTGCGTCTAATAATATAAACGCCAGCAGAGTCCAGACACTGCTAAAAAAACGGGGCGAAACCGAAAAGCCATACGAGTAGGAAAATTAAAACTATATTTTATGCCTAAGTATGTTATTGAACGGGAAATTCCTGGTGCCGGCAAGTTGACAGCAGAACAATTAAAAGGTATTTCACAAACTTCTTGTGGAGTGCTAAGCAAAATGGGCCCTCAAATACAATGGGTGCAAAGTTATGTTACAGGAGACAAAATCTATTGTATATACATTGCTCCGAATGAAGAAATGGTTCGGGAACATGCAAAACAAGGAGGCTTTCCTGCCAACTCGGTTAGTGAAGTAGCGACAATTATTGACCCTACTACGGCAGAGTAATGTGAGGAATAAATAGATCACAAATGTTTCACAGTTAAACAACTGACCTGCAACGCCAGGATAAACTGATCTTCAGTTACCAGTTAGCCAGTACCTGAATTACGCATATGCAGCAGCGCAATGCGTACAGGATACTAATTGGCAAACACCGGCAATACCTCGACGTTTAAAATAGTATTCACTCAGTACTTTAAAGTTTATTTTATGGTTGAAAGAAAAAACTTCAATACTACAAAAGCCCCAAGAATGAGCGAGTTTTTTCCGCAGTCTGTAATTGCCGGAGATTATATTTTTCTTTCCGGAACGCCGGGTTTAAATCCTGAATCTGGTAAAATAGTAAGCGACAACTTTGAAGAACAAACAAGGCAATGTTTTGTAAATATCAAAACAATTTTAGAGGAAATCGGAAGCAATATGTCGAAAGTAGTTAAGACAACAATTTTCATGGTTTCCGGTAATGATTTTAGCGTTATAAATAAAGTGTTTGCGGAATTTTTTCCTGAAAATGCTCCTGCGCGAAGCGTTCCCCAGGTGCTTCCTTTTCCTGGCGGCATACTTATCTCAGTTGAATGCATTGCACTTAAATAATACAGGTCGTTTTCAAGTAACATTGAAGTGTCTAATTATCATACAGTTTCCTTTTTTCACAATATCGGTATCCGGACAAAAATACTCCCGATCGAACTGAATAAATCGCGCGCGTTTCGCAAAGCCTTTATGATAAATCCATATCCGGGCAAACAGTCGTCGGTTTCACAACTCCACCTCGTTAGCATTATGTTTTTGGCATCAAAAGCACTTTTTTTTAAAATAAAATTGAAAACGATGGCAATTCTTAAGTTAACTCCTTCATTATTTTGAAACTGTAAATCGCTTTCGATCGTTTCTTTTAGTACACCAGGACTCTATTTTACGTAGTGAATTTAGCCGCAACGAACCATTTAAATTTATATTGTGTATTAGTTTTAAAACTCAACCATTTTTAAAAAAATTAGAAATATTTCGATTTTTTTCGTGATTATCGAGGATTTCATCTAACAATAAATTTTTAGAAACAGAACCCATATTAACGAAAGCGGCTAAAATTTCGAAAAAATCAAAATCTACTATTCCCGTAATTTTACGGTATTGCACCATAAGGAAATGTGCTCTATGTTTGTACCCGAATCAAGAATGATTGTAAACACAAACATTTTTATTCAAACGATACTCCATAATCTTGTAGAATTTCCGACAACCTCATTCTTTTTGAAATTCCTTAACCGTGTTTGCACAGCATTTGTCAAATACAATTTAAGAAACCTCAAAACCCAGGAAAATGAATAAAAATTCTACACTAGTAGGTAAGTATGTAATATTACTTGCCATCATCACCATCTTTTCTCAATCATTCGTTAAAGCGCAAACTGTTCCTCAATTAAAGTTTAGACAACCACATTTAGTTGCCGGAGTTGATGGCCAAATTGGAGCAACTTATAATTTTGCAAATGTTGTTCCCGGAATAAATGCAAATATTACTATTGAAAACATTGTTAACGGAGCTGTTCTTAAAAACATCGATGACTCTACTTTAGGATATTATAATGCATGGCAGCCAACAGTCGGTGGCCCAGGCACAGGTTCATCTTACATAAAATGGGATGTAAAATTTGACAGTGCGGGTATTCCATATGTTTTTAGCATTTTAAATGCCTCTGCAATAGATGTTGATGGCGACAATGTAAGAGTAAGGGAATTTATTGGAGTGAACGGACAAGTGGGTTATAATATTCCTACTCAAATTCCAAGTTTACTTACAATATCAACACCAAAGGATAGTGATAATATAAATGGTACCGATTTTAGTGATTCAAATCTAATTGCCCTTGGGCCAGTAACCAACCGCACAGGTATTGATACTTTATCTCAGGATGTAAGAATAAACTTTACGTTTATTAACAAGTCCGGGTTTAAAATTTATACAGGGTCACAGGTAGACGAAAATGGAAATACTGGCGCTACTGCCACTGATCGCTATCATTGCATTTACTTTCAAAACATAGTTGGTACATTCAATGTATTACCAATAAGCTACCAAAGCTTCAACGCTGCCTTAAACAATGGTGCTGTAGATTTAGGATGGACAACGGGAGTGGAATTTAAAAATGATCGCTTTGAAGTAGAAAGGAGTTTTGACCAGGCAAACTTTACAACAGTTGGCGTTATACTTGGCGCTGCGTTTGTAAATAATGGAGTTTGCCAATACAATTTCCAGGATAAAGATCTAAGAATTGCTAATCAAAAAATAATCTATTACAGGTTAAAACAAATAGCAACCAATAATAAATATAGCTATAGCTCAGTAAAAATAATACATGCAGGAAACGGCGTTAACAACAATATCGCAATCCAGGTAATGCCTAACCCATACATGGATAAACTAAATGTAAATTTTGATAGCAAAGTTGATGGCAAGGCTGAATTGAGAATGATCAGCACTTCAGGTGTAACAGTGAAAATGGTTGCAGCAAATATTACCAAAGGGTTCAATAACATTCCAGTACTTGATTTATCTAACCAGCAATCAGGAATGTACGTAGTAAATATTATGGTAAACGGCCAATCGATTGGTATTCAAAAAATAATTAAGAATTAGTTGGTGTTTTATTTAGATTTAAGAATTAAGGTTAAAGGGCAAGCAATTGCCCTTTTTTTTATGTTTCATTGCAGCATGAAAATTGAACAACCAAAATTAATGAAGTAGCAAGTGTTATTAATATTCAGCACATGATTCATCCACGTAACCCCACATCCAACGCTCTCCCGATTCTGAAGAAATGATAACCGGGTGTTTGGTTTTTTTAAAATGTTTAATCATCCGTTTATTGGGCGATACATGCAACAAAATGTTACACCGCAGGTTTGGCAAGTACACAAATGCACCCAATGACTACCGGTTTTTATACATTCTTCGCACACGCCATCCTTTGCAAGCTTCAATTCTCTCATTGCTTTTAGGTGTTGGCAAATTTTCGATTCCATCTTTATTTTTTTAAAAGAAATAATTTTTGTCACCAAGGCTTACTTCGACAATATAAAACGAAACACAACAATTAGTTTTATTAATTGTAAAAAAAAGGAAAAAGCCTTTTTTAAAAATTCACCTTCTTTTTATAGGCTAAAAAAAAGATTGCATGTTATATTTTCAATTTAATTTGAGAAAGAATAGGTAAAAATATTTTATGGTGTTCATTTTTGAAAGTGAAATCGATACGAACTAATAATTTTGATTTTTCAATATGTCAACAAAAATTCAAAGATTTTTTTTAAAGAAGTACGTAAGAATCTCTTTGATCGTGATCACTATTTTTGCCGTTTCTATTACCGCACTCCATATTTGGTTTGTACGGAACGCCGACAGGCTTTTGATAGAACTTGTAAAGACTAACTCAGGCGGAAAATTAAGATTGCAATTATCAAAAGCCAGCTTCGATCTTTTTTCCAACGAGGTAAAAATTCAAAAAGCCAAAATAACCAGTCTTGATAAAGACCTTTCAAATATCACTTACCAGGTAAGTTTTCAAAAAGTGACACTCACCACAAATTCACTATGGTCTGCGTTTTTCAAAAACGCTTTGGAAATACACAAGATCAAATTATACGACCCTGTTATAGAAGTGTTCGGCCACAAAAAAGACAGCAAGACTGGCTCAACAAATAATCTTTCTCTCAATGCAGAATTAGGAAAATTATACAACACGATCCAGACTGCGATAACAACGTTAAATACCCATTCAATTTCATTAATAAATGCGAAGCTTATTCTACACAACAATCCTATTGCAAATAAAAACCCACTGGTATTTTCCAATATTTATTTCACAATAAAAAAACTAAATAAAGAATCGGAAGACCCGGAAAACTATTTAAATAATAATAATATTTTATTTACTTCAGCTAACCAGGACATTAATTTTACAGATGGCATTCATAAGATCTCATTTAAACGTCTTGTGCTACAAAATGCCAAAAATATTATATTGGATAGTTGTACGATTGTTGCGCTACCAACGTGGGACTCCAGGAATAGTTTTCAAATTCATTTTAAAAAACTTGCACTTATTGGGGTTGATTTTAAAGCCTTATATCAATCAAATCATATAAAAGCTGATTCAGTTTATTGCCAGTTTCCCATTGTTGATTTAAACTTTAATACCGCAAATGTTGATAGTCATGTGAACCGCGGAATACCGGACGCTGCAAAGATTTTAAAAGTGTTTGCAGGAAACATTGATGTTGGATTTCTTGGCGTAACGAATGCAGAAATACAATTGATCGTTGTCGGAAAAACGAAACAATCAAACATTCAAACCGGTAAAATAAATTTTGAGATTAAGAACCTGAAAATTAATCCTGATTCAGCAAAGTTGATCTCATTGACATCATTCGACATGCTAATAAAAGGTTACCAGCTTTATAATAAAGACAGCACCAGCGTTTTTTCATTTGATAGTGTACGCTTTGCAAACAATAAATTGCTGCTCAATAATTTTTCTATTAATACCATTTCAGGGCCTAACAAAATAAGAAATTACCGGGACTATACAATTCCTCATTTTGAATTGCTTGGAGTGGATTGGCCTGAACTAATATTCAACCAAAATTTAAACGCCGACGAGGCAATTTTAATAGATCCAACAATAAATTACAAGAAAAATAAGAAACTGGACATCTCTAAAAAATCAATAATTCTCTCGTCCAGCAACAACTTTAATAATTTTATGGACATAGGAAAACTGAGCATTATAAATGGCAATGTCAACATGCAGTGGGGTGAAAATAAATGGCTGAAACTGCATGGATTTAACCTGAGCATGCAGGGAAATAATCTCTCCGATTATAAAAATGCAAAGTTTAAAAATGATATACAATCTTTATTTTTTGAAAGTGGAGACTTAAAACTTGGCGAAATAAATGCAGGCTTTAAAAATATCACGTTTAAAAAAAATAACGAGATTCATGCAGATCAACTAACAATAAACAACGACCAAAGAGGACTGGATACGCGACTGAATGACGTAGCGATCAGTAATATAAATACGGCAGAACAAACAGGAAGCATTATTATTGATGGTTTAAAATGGGCGGATGGCAATATTACCTTTAAAGAAAAAGTGGCGCCGCAAACTTCCGCCAGGAAAACTTCTTTATTGTTCAACAACGTAACAGGGGGAAATACGCGTTTTAATTTTATCAGTCAAAGCCTTCATTTTAATGCCAACATAACAACCGTTCAAATTGAGTCACTTAAAAAACCGGCAGACAAGCCAATTGAGATTTATAATTTCAATTTAAAGGGTAAGGAAATGAATTTTTCAAACAGTACAACAAAAATTACCAGTGATAATTTTACACTATCGGACAATGCTGAGCAGCTTGAAAATATGCACATTGAAAAAAACAGCTACACGGGAACGTTAGTTATGGATATTCCTTCTGTTCAATTGTCCAATAATTCAATAAACCAGATGGCATCTAACGGAATAAATCTTAAAAATATTTTATTAACCTCGCCAAAAATTAAATATAAAAGTCAAATTAATGTCCTGTTGAAAAAGGCCGATAGTATGAAAATAAAAATGCTGAAAATTGACCATCTCACGATTCGGGAACCGCAAATTGAGTTAGCATTTGGTCAAAAAGAACAGCAAAAAACCTTTTCAATGCCTTATTCAAAAGGCAGTGAAATAAGAGCAGATGAAATTGCAATTTTACCGGGAGAAATAAAGTTAGCTACTTTAAATATTAAAAGCCGCAAAGCTCAATTATCCACCGCTGAAAAGGTTTACAGCGCCGATGAAGGCATTGAGCTAAAACTTTCCAAAATAATCATATCGAAGGCGGCAGATGTTACGAAATGGACTGCAATGTTGAACAAATTAGATGTCAAAAATTCCAACGGTTTTACTTTTGATATAAAACAAAACAAACTTTTTTTAAAAGATATCAACGTTAATAATATTTCACTTTCGTCTGGTTCAATAACGAAACCGGATCAATTATTAGGAGCGTCCCCTGACGGGATAATCAGTACTTCAGAGGCAAAATTTTCAACAAAAAATTCTATATGGCAGTTTGGTAATGTGAGCTATGATGCGGGTGTGCCGGAGCTCGCACTTGCATCAATAAACTATCATCCATCCTTGTCGAGGGATTCATTTATTTCATCACACAAATACCAGGTTGATTATTTCAATTTTAACTCCGCTAACGCAAAACTATCAGGCTTTGATTTGAATAAATATTTTAATGGAAGTGCAGTCTTTATAAAAAGAGCGAGCTTTCTCAGGCCATTGATAAACATTTACCGTGATAAGCTTCCGCCATTTCAGGAAGGCATAAAAAAGCCGCTATTTACTGAAAAGATTAAAAGCATTTCTGTCCCTGTTTCTATCAGCGAAATTGATGTTGACGATGGCAAAGTAAGTTATACAGAAAGAAATGAGAAGAACAGGCTGGAAGGGAATTTATACCTTACTCATATTAACGGATCAGTTGAAAACATAAGCAACAGGGCTTATCAGCAGCAAGATTCTTTATCCTTAAATTTTAAGGGCCTGTTACAAAACAATGCTCCTTTTGAGCTAAAATTACATGAATCTTATTCGGATCCTTTGTATGGTTTTAAAATGGGTTTAAAAATTGAACCGACATCGGTGCTCTTTTTAAACCCCCTGCTGGAACCACTTTCAAACGTTAAGTTTATTGCCGGCCACATCGATAAATTTGACATGTATGCATCCGGTAATGACAATACCGCGCAGGGCGAGATGAAATTTTATTACAACAATCTGCATATTAATTTAATAAAAAATGGCGGCCTGGAAAAGACAGGATTTTTGAAAAAACGGCTGAGCGACTTTGTAAATTTTTTCTTTATAAGAGATAATAATAAGTCGAGAACAGGACTTATATATTTTAAAAGATTGAAGGACCGATCATTTTTTAATTACATGAATAAAATTATTTTTAGTGGCGTGGCAACCAGCGTTGGTGCAAAAAGCAACAGCAGTTATAAAAAAGATATTTCAAATGATAAGAAGGAAAAATAAAAAAATCATATCATTGATAAATAGCAATTTTTTTATTGAAAAAGATTTCCCAGGAGCAAAAAAATAATCCTCCATTGCAAATTTCTTTGCAATAATGTAAGGCAAAAAACAAATATTAATAAATGAACTGTTCGGAAATTACTTTACCATCTTTCACTTTATACACGCAAATTTCACTCATTGTCATCCTTCCCTGTCCCTTCATTTGTGCATCCATGTCCCATGCAATTGAAAAATAATCTCCGGCTATAACAGGATCGGAAATAGTAGCGCCATAAAAATTTTCCAGCATAGAATTAAAAGTCTCACCTTTCTTTTTTATGGCATCCTTACCATTTGTTTCCCTTGGCCCCATCATGTCATTTGCTTCTATGCTTACGGCATCATCAGCAAATAATTCATTTTGCGTGTCTTCAATTTTGCCTTGCCGGCAAAGCGCTACCAGCCTGTCTGCTACTTCTTTTGTTGTCATGGCTTACAATTTTAAATTTGAGGTATTGAAATTAATAATACTTTTTAAATTTTTATAATAAGTGCTGTTTTTATTTTAACGATGTATATAAAAAGTTTTAAGCCTCGTACTCCATTTCATTACATTTGCCGCCCAAACAAAGTAAACCTATGGAGCCGAAATACGCCCAGAATATATCCTCGGAATTAAATGTTTCGCTGAAACAAGTAAATAATATTTATGATTTGCACACCGAAGGAGCGACCATCCCGTTTATAGCCCGCTACCGAAAGGAAGCAACCGGCAATCTTGATGAAGTAGTAATTGGAAAAGTAATTAACCAGGTTAAATATTTTAACGAGTTAGAAAAAAGAAAAGAAACCGTTCTAAAAACTATTGAAGAAGCCGGGAAGCTTACCCCGGAGTTGAAAAAACGAATTGAAGATTGCATAAATGCAACCGGACTTGAAGACATTTACCTTCCCTATAAACCGAAACGAAAGACAAGAGCTTCACAGGCAATTGAAAAAGGCCTGGAGCCTTTAGCTTCCCTGATTTTTACGCAACAGAATGTCAACGCAGAAGATGAAGCCGGTAAATATTTAAATGAACAGGTAAAAGACAGCCTTGAAGCGCTGCAGGGAGCGCGGGATATTATGGCGGAATGGATTGCAGAAAATGAACAGGCGCGTAATATTATTCGCCATCTTTTTACTAAAAACGGCAAATTAAGCGCAAGAGTATTAACCAGTAAAAAAGACGAAACGGGCGCCCAAAAGTACCGTGATTATTTCGAATATACGGAACCGTTAGTACAAAGCCCTTCCCACAGAATTTTGGCCATACGCCGCGGTGAGAAAGAAGGTTTTCTCATTATGGATATAAATATTGAAAAAGAAAAAGCTGTAGAAGAACTGAAACGAAAATTCATAACTGCATCTAATTCCGCTTCGCAACAAGTGGCAACGGCTATTGAAGATTCCTTTAACCGGTTGCTGAAACCTTCCATTGAAACAGAATTTAGAATGGCAGCTAAAACCAGGGCAGATGAAGAAGCAATCCGCGTGTTTGCAGAGAATCTCAGGCAGTTACTGTTAGCTGCACCATTAGGCCACAAGCGCATTATGGCAATTGATCCCGGCTTTCGCACAGGATGCAAAGTTGTTTGCCTTGATGAGCATGGTGAGTTTTTAAAATACAATTCTATTTTCCCCCACGCGCCACAAAATGACTGGAATGCGGCAGTGCAAACTATTAAAGAATTAGTAGCGTCATACAATATTGAAGCCATAGGATATGGAAATGGAACAGCGGGTAAAGAAACAGAGTCACTTGTTCGCAGTATTGATTTTGGAAAACCAGTCCCTGTTTTTATGGTGAACGAAAGTGGCGCATCTATTTATTCAGCGAGCGAGGTGGCCAGAGAAGAATTTCCTGGTGAAGATGTAACCGTTCGCGGTGCAATTAGTATTGGGCGTAGGTTACTGGATCCCCTTAGTGAGTTAGTAAAAATTGACGCTAAAAGTATTGGTGTAGGCCAATACCAACATGACGTAAATCAAACGCGGCTTAAGGAAGCCCTGGACCAGGTGGTAGAAAGTTGCGTGAATTTTGTTGGTGTAGATCTAAACACTGCAAGCAAACATTTACTAACTTATGTTTCAGGCCTTAGCGCAACGGTCGCAAAAAATGTAGTTGAATATCGCACAAAGAACGGCGGTTTTAAAAGCCGTGAGGAGTTGAAAAAAGTGGCCATGCTTGGACCAAAAGCTTATGAACAAAGTGCTGGTTTCCTGCGCGTAAATAATGCAAATAATCCCCTGGACAATTCGGCCGTTCATCCTGAAAGCTATCATGTGGTAAAGGCAATGGCAGCAAAAGTAAACAGTAGCGTTCCTGATTTAATACAAAATGCTGAAGTACGAAAAACAATTAAAGCCAAGGATTTTGTAACTGAAACTATCGGGCAGTTTACTATTGAGGATATTTTAAAGGAACTTGAAAAACCAGACCGCGACCCGCGTTCCGGCATTGAAGAATTTCGGTTTGCCGAGGGCGTTAGTACAATGGAAGATTTGAAACCAGGCATCAAAATTCCTGGCATTATCACCAATATTACCAATTTTGGCGCCTTTGTAGATGTGGGCGTAAAGCAAGATGGACTCGTACATATTTCTCAATTGAGCAACCGCTTTATAACTGATCCGCGTGAAGCTGTTAAACTTGGTCAAAAAGTTATGGTGACGGTAACTGAAGTTGACATACAGAGAAAGAGAATTGCACTTTCTATGAAAGATGCAACACCTGATATTAAAAATAAGAAACCCGAAATACGGCAGCAAAAGCCTAACATAAAAAAGCCTGAACCAATGGATGATTTCCAGGCAAAGTTACTGGCACTGAAGAAAAGCTTTCGGTAAAAAAAATCTTTTATTGGGAAATAGTTAGACAAGGCATATTATTTTTATTACAAATTCTCTTGCAGGCTTACGTTATAAACTCAAAGATGTGCGCTTTAAATCACTTGATTGTTTTTAATGCTTTTACTTATTGCGCTTTAATTCTGCCAGGGAATAAAAAGTATCTCTCCAGTAAATACCACCGTTACGCAAATTTATGAATGTTGCTTTTACGATGACATAAGTGATTATCAAGCCGGAGTATAAACCCAAAAGGCCGTACCACCATTTTCCGTTAGAGCCCGGCATATTTGCATAAAGGATTAATTGGAAAAGTAACATGCCAGCTGCTAAAATTCTTTCAGTGCTATTACCCAAAATAAATATTACAGGAAGAGGAAGAACAAAAAAGAGCAGGGTTCCGATAGCTCCGCCGGCGGCTAAAAAAATATTGTATTTAAAGCCTGAGAAAATATTTTTCATCAACCCGTTTATAAATTCTCTTACATTAGAATACCATTCTACTTTTATTTTCCCTTTGCCATAAAGAACGTCTGCTTTGCCGCCCGCTGATTTAAGCAAAGCTGCCAATCGCAGGTCGTCGTCAGGCCTCATGGCTATAGCTTTGTGTGTTCCTGCACACAAATAAGTTGCCCTCTGCACCAGGTTAAAAGCGCCAACACCCATAGAAGCTTTAGACTTTTTTATTCTTGCCAACCATGGACGTTGTACTGCAGTAAGCATGATTACAAATGTCATTATAACACTGTTTAGCCATAATGAGGAGGAAACCATTCCTGGCAAAATAGTCAAATGGTCCAGATCATTTTTTACACAATAATGCATGGCTTTTTTTAAAACATCTTTTTCATAGATAACATCTGCATCAGTAAAAAGAATATATTCTTCATCAGAAGATTTACTGCCCATATATAAAGCGAAGTTTTTACCGAGCCATCCGGGAGGCAATGTTTCGATGTTTTTGACTGAAAGATTTTTATACTGCACCTGCATTTCAGAAAGTATAATGCCTGTGTTGTCTGTAGACCGATCGTTTATTACTAAAATTTTATAATTACTGTAATCAAGATTGCAAACACTTGTCAATGCTTTTTTTAATGCAAATTCTTCATTTCGTACTGGAATAATTATAACAACGGAACGTTCGGGAATATTTATAAAAGATTCAACTGAGGATAAATAATTTATTTTGTGGCCATTAATCAGCAGGTAAAACGTAAGCAAACTCCAATAAGCAAGAACAAGAATTGAATAAATAATTAACAACATAATTTATAGACAAGTGATAAGTCCCATTTTGAATTTTAGCAATTGAGAACGATTTCGTGTAGTTTAAATTTATTAGTTTAATTTTTCTATCCAACGCTAAAAATTCACAACCAAAACAGATCCACTATTGCAACATATTTTCTCTGCTTTCAACAACCATTATATTTACATATTGTTCATAAATATTGAACTAAACCTTTTCTAATAAACCCCGCTCGATAAGAAACTTCAGTTTGTTATGCATGAAAAGCAATTTTATTTAAGAAGTTACGAAGCAATAGCCAGAAACTTAAAGCAAATAAATTAAAAGGAGTGTGCACCCGTTAATTAGTAGTTCTTTAGTTTATCCCAAACTATTAATAAACGATTTGATATTGCGCTTTTGCTTGATCTGATTTTAATATATTGATACCTGTGAAAATTATACCCTCTACTTCAGTAAGTCCTTTTTACCGCTTCTTTTCTCAAAATGGAGGACGATACTTTGCTCCCTATTTAAGTTATGTCGCTTCGGAGGCGTTTGATACAACAGATGATTATCTTTCAAAATTCAACAGCAGCTTTGAAGGTACAAGCATTAGAACATCACCATCACCACATGGCGTTTTCGTTAAAAAAAGTGAACAGCCTGGAAGTCAGATACAGTCACTGTAACCGCACCGATGGGCTGTATTCAGATATTATTACACTTGCGCTCAAATTTAATTATTAACTATCGGTGTAGGCTATCCGTAACTCTCCAATTAATTATCTTTTTATTTGCTTTTCATATGGCAAATTTTTTACTTAAAAAAGTATTGCTTTTAAGGACAATACTTACAATCATTATTAATATTTCATACTAATTTATCAAAGAAAATAAGTTAGAAACTTAACGCGCCGTAGCAAATTTTAATAAGGCTTCATCCGGATGTTGCCTTACTTCACATTTCACATCAAAGATCATAGTAGATCCGTTGCTTTCAGTATAGGCTGGCCAATTAGGAAGCCCTTTAGCATTTGGGTTTCCGGTGGTAGCGAAATTTATCCAGGCCTGGCTCATTTTGTTAGCAAGGTCGTAGGCTTCTTTACCACCACCAGTCATTTCCTGGCAACGCTCAATGTTATTAAATTCAAAAGCGATGTCCATGCAATGCATTGCTTTATAAATGCCACCATTTACGGGCGATTGCCAGGTGAATAAATAGACATAAACCGGCGCTGCCTTTTGCCGGGCTTTCATGTTTGCCTGGCGAATAACACCCGGGCGCATCATAAAATCGATGTCAGTGTAATCAGAAGGCTTTACTGTATTCGGATAAGCAGTTTTAATGGCAGCCATGTAATCGTCCGCTTTCGTATCATATTTTTTCTTTAAGATTTCCCGTGCCTGCTCCATTGTAATTCCTCTTGTTGAGGGGTTGAAAGGAGTGAACTCATTTTTGGTAGAACCTACCAGTAACGGAACATTTTTACCGAGGGCTGCGGCCTCAGCAGATGTGGGCTGATGGGGCAAAAAAGTGCCATCCAATACAGGACCCCAACCGAGGCCAAAACCTTGCACCGGTTTGCCCTCAGCAGCCAATTCTTTTTGTACTTTTTGCAAAGCCTTTCTGCCCGCTGCGTTCAATTCAGTATAAGGTATTTTTTGCAGTGAATCGGCTTGAGATGGATCGATTTTTAACTCCTCCAATAAAGCGGCACTTATTCTTTTAGAAATAGTTGGATCCATAAATTCATTCACATAGCTGCCACTTTCAATAATAGCTTTTTGAAAAAGGCCTTTAGCGGAAGGAGCACTTAACATGCAGGTTACTTTGCCACCACCACCGGATTGCCCAAAGATGGTTACGTTATTTGGATCGCCGTCAAACTGCGCTATATTTTCATGAACCCATTGAAGAGCTGCCACGAGATCAAGCAGGCCTGCGTTTGAAGAAGATTTATATTTGTCGCCATAAGCACTCAAATCTAAAAAGCCCAACACATTCAAGCGATGGTTTACGCTTACCACCACAACGTCCCCTTTTTTAGCAAGATTTTCTCCATCATAACTTGGTAATTCAATTGAGGAACCGGCTGTAAAACCACCTCCATGCAGCCAGACCATAACCGGCCTTTTTTTCGCGTCGTTTATTTTTTGCGTCCATATATTCAGGCTAAGGCAGTCCTCATTGTTATAGCCAAGATCATGCTGAAAGGGAAATTCAAATTCATCATTGGTAGTAGTTGTTGCGTCAATCGGACACACGGGGCCGTAAGTCATAGAGCTGCGGGTATTCGTCCATGGCGTTGGCTTTAAGGGTGGCATAAATCTTTCTGCATGGGCATAAGGAATTCCTTTGTAAATAAAAATTCCATTATGGGTATATCCCTTTACTTTTCCGCTTTCGGTAGAAACGATAGCGATATCTTTTCCTGCTTTAATCGTAGGAGCACTAGCCTGGGAAAAGGAAACAAAAGACGAACAGGCAAGCGCAATACTCATTACAATGCAAACGTATTTTTTCATAAAACTTTATTGAATTTTTTTGAATGAAGATACCAATTTTACTATTCCAATTCAGTGCTCAATATTCTCTTTTTAGTGTGCATTAATTTAGGTTCTTTTAATAATGAGAAGTTCACCTTGAAATACCATAACTATTTCCTTAAAAAGTACGTTACTTGCTTTATACACTTATTTTCTATAGCTTAGAATTATAAAAATCCAATTTTTTGTCCCTGATAAAAAAAATTCAAGAATATCCTGACGTCCTGCTAATCCTACTGGCAGTGATAACCGTCGCCACGATTATTTACATGCTTCATACTTTAGTGTAGAAATTATGCTTACCGAAGCGCGGTAATTTATAGCAGTTATTTCTAATTTGCGTTTATACTTGTTCGTTAACCATGTGTAGTAATATCTTACAAAAAAGTGCAATGATTAATTAATACGCTGAATTAATTAAGTAAGAATTACCTTTTCCATTACATCTCCGCCGCGAATTTCGTCAACAAGATCCAGGCCTTCTGTTATTTTGCCAAAGCAAGTATGCACGCCATCAAGGTGCTTGGTATTTGAGCGATTGTGGCAAATAAAAAATTGGGAGCCGCCTGTGTCAGGGCCCCTATGAGCCATAGACATTACGCCTTTATCGTGCTGCTGCCTCGAACCTTTTGTCTCGCACTTAATTGAATAGCCAGGGCCCCCGGCACCGGTACCGTCCGGGCAACCTCCCTGAATCATAAAACTTGGAATTACGCGATGGAAGGTTAATCCATCATAATAACCGGAAGATACCAGCTTCTTGAAATTTGCCACAGTTCCCGGAGCATCGTCATCATATAACTCAAATTTTAAAACACCTTTTTTAGTTTGTATTTCACCTGTTGTAAATTTTGTATCACTCATTTTATCTGATTTTTATTTTTGCGAAAGTATTAATAAACTATCATTATGCCTTTTATAAATAAGGTAATAGCCCAAAAATAAGAACATGATTATTGAAGCTATAATAGTTGAAAAAGTTTGTGGTAAAACTTAAATTCATCCTCATTTTATTTTTGAAAGCTCAATCCAAACCGGCGCATGGTCACTTGTCTTTTCCCAACCACGAACGTCGAGATTTACGCCACCGCCTGTGAGATATTTCGCCAATTCAGGGCTGAGCAAAAAATGATCAATTCGCAAGCCGGCATTGCGGCCGTAAGCGTTTCGAAAATAATCGAAAAAAGTATAAATAACTTCACCAGGATATAATTTTCTTATTGCGTCTGTCCATCCCTGTGAGACAAGCGTTTTAAAAGCTTCCCGCACTTCCGGTCTGAACAAGGCATCGTTCACCCAGCGCTCCGGTTTGTACACATCTAATTCTGTCGGCATTACATTATAGTCGCCCGTAAGAACTACTGGAGAACCTGAAGCAAGAAGATCAGCAGCATGATCCGTTAGTCGTTGAAACCAGCGGAGTTTATAATCGAATTTAGGCCCGGGTGTTGGATTGCCATTTGGCAGATAAAGGCAGCCCACTGTAAGCCCATTTACAACGGCTTCCAGGTATCTGCTATGCTCATCATCCGGGTCGCCAGGAAGTACCCGCCTGATTTCTTTAGGCGTGCCTATTTTGGAAAGAATGGCAACACCGTTCCAGCTTTTTTGGCCATGCCAAAGCGCTTCATAACCGGCGTCCTCAATAGCTTGCAAGGGAAATTTTTCTTGCGGTGCTTTTAATTCCTGCAGGCAAACAACATCCGGTGAAGTTTCTTCTAGCCACCTAAGTAATACAGGCAACCGTCCGTTAACTCCATTCACATTGTATGTTGCAATTTTCATAAAATAATTGTTTTTTAGAAAGTGTTCTATAAAGATAAAGCAAGATGATAATGAATATCCTTTTAAATTATTTGTGCAATATCAACCGCAGACCCAACAACCTTGATTTAATTGCCTCCAATTTTTGCTAAAGAATTTAACTGACAAAAAGTTACTGAATTTTTGATAATTTTATTTTGATCTGCGTTTAGATCGTAACCAAAATTTTATGTGTTTATGAAAATTGCCCGCGATAAATGGAAACATTTTTATGTTGGTATTCCAATGGGAGCAATCTTACAAATGCTCACTTTTTATGTGATGCCGCAACACTTCCTTACAAGTATTATAGTAAGTTTCATTTTGGTAATTTCAATAAGTTATGGCTTTGAATTATTCTCCCTCATTACCAAAAAAGGCCATTATGATATTTTTGATGCAGTCGCAGGAGTAATTGGAGGCAGTATTGGAATGGGAATAATTTTATTATTATTGAAACTCTTTATCATTAGATTAATGATTGCCTGTTGATCTTTCATCGCCATCATTTTTGCCACGATGAGATTATAATAATAAAGATGCGATCGTTAAGATCAACGCAACAACCATGATTAAAATTCCCGGTTTTAAAAAGCTCCAGGCACTTACCGTAATACCAGCGCGCCGCAAAGCAACCAGCCAAAGTATAGTGGCAAGAGAACCCGTCACAGAAAGATTTGGCCCAAGGTCTATCCCGATTAAAACAGCGCTTTTTATTATCTCGGGCACCTGACCCATTTGAAGAATATTTCCTGCTATGAGACCCGCCGGAAGATTATTCAAGAGGTTACATCCGAAAGCTATAATGAGGGAACTTTTCCAAACAGTTGCATTTATAGAATTTTCCAAACTACGGTGCAGCAATTGCGCAAGTGATTGAATCATGCCGGTTTTATCAAGCCCTTGTACTATTATAAACAGACCTGCAACTAAAGCCAGCACAGACCATGACACGCCTTTTAAAATGATCCAGGGTGTTTTTTTCGCTTTTATTAATACAACTGCCGAAGTTAAAATACCGGTAATTGCAGTTGGTAACCCAAGTTGAATATTCATTGCCGAA
>JBBRSV010000029.1:0-39643 GCA_038245055.1 Chitinophagales bacterium
ACCAACTTGTGAAAATTCGATAACGGGTTTGCTTTTCCAATTTGCTATAGCATTGGGCTCAACATACCACGATAATACTTTACCTGTTTTGTTAGCCGGCAATATACTTCTTATAATAAACCACCCGTTTTGCGCCAGGTTGCGGCCATCAAACAACATCAAATCTTTTCCCGGTGTTTGGGATTGAATCATTACCATACGCTCGGGATCTTCCGGTGCAAGTACAAATTTTTTACCCGAAGCTATCAGTGAGGGCATAATGAACTCGCCTCTTCCCCGGTCATCAAAAGTAGTGTGCCCTGCGAACTGCGGTATCTTTTGGCTGATGGGTTCTATGCTTGTTGTACTTGAAGGATATAAAGGAAAATTGCCGGGCTTGCCATCTGCCAAATATGTTTTTTCAAAATAAGCAGAAGGTAAAAATTCCAAATTGAAACCTGCTTTGCCAACCAGTTTTTCAGGAACGGGTTTATCGAGATACACACTTATTTCCACGCCTTTATCTTTTGCCTTAACCACCACCCGTGAATTGAAATCAAACTCCTCATACCGCAATCCAACCTCAATACTGTTGTTTGCTTTATCCACTTTTCGGCTAATTGTTTTTGGGATAAGATCCCATTGCTCAGGTGTATTTTGTAAACGTACAGCGCCGCCTGTTGCTGTTCTTACGCCATGATGTATCAATTCAATGGCCGATGTTTTTTCATCGAAGAACATGCCACTATAGTCATAATTAAACACCAGCACATTTACTCCAGGTTTTTCAAAATAACTTGAATCGTTTATGCGTAACTGTTGGGAAAAAGGAATTTGTCGCCATGAGTGTAAGTAGTAAAAGAAGGTTAGCAGCCAGGATTGATTTTTTTGATAAGTGCGCAGATTCTATGGTTTTATTTTTAGTTGGGTTACAAATAATATTTTATTTTTTTTCATTTACATGCAAGTCACTTTATCCTGAACCAATCAACATCCATATAACCGCCCAGGGTTTTTGTGGCATAATTGAAAAGGCAGAATTTGTTGCCGGTAAATATTTTTAAACTGAAACGCATGTTCATATCATCCCCCAAAGGTTTGAAAGTTTTGTTATCGGTACTGTATTCAAAGCTTGCTTTGGAAGTTGAATTGGATGCTATGGTCCTTAAATAAATACTGGATGAATTAATGGCAACAGAATCGATCGTTTCGCCGTTGTTCACCATGATGATATATTTTGAATTTTGGTGTTGCGTGACCGCGATAAAGGCATAGGGATCCTGGAACACCGCCAGGCCGGCTATATCACCATCTTTCATTTTACCAATTTCTATTTTTGTAGTAGCGATTGTCGGGATTGATTGATCATGTTTTGCAAAAGGCCTTTGCGTTAACGTGTTGCGTGCCATCGTGAAATTTCGGGTAACCGTTGCCGTTACCAGGCGCAAATAACCGGGCTTCTTCGTCAGTGACCATTTTGTTGAATCAGGATTATGATTCCAGCCCCATTGCATGCCTAATTTTTTTTCATTGAATTCATCTGATGTTGGAAAATTTGTTATGGGATATTTTTTTCCGAGGTCGGGTTTTTTATAGGTAGTTACCGCCTTTCCATTTACGCCAATCATCGGCCAGCCATCTTCCCAGGTTACAGGTTGCAAAGAAGGGAAGCGACCAAAAGGCCCGCTGTCAACAAATAAAATTGTCCACCATTCACCTGTTTGTGTTTGTATTAAAGCGCCCTGGTGTATGCCGTAGTTGATACCTTTGGTGGTATCATAAAGGAGCAGTTTTTGTTCATACGGGCCATAAATATTTTTCGAGCGTAAGGCAACCTGCATACCATCTCTTCCTCCATACGTACAATACAGGTAGTAGTAACCGTTGATTTTATAAACATGACTTCCCTCCAGGCCTTTGCGAATGTCACCGGTATACACCGATGAATCAGGCCCCACAGCAACAAGGCTGTCATTAACTTTGGTGATGGAGATTTTACTATAACCCTGCGCTACATAAGCCTTACCGTCATCATCAAAAAATAAACCCGGGTCATAAAATCCTTTAGGCAAATGCGTAATGTGCCACGGGCCTTCGGCTTTATCCGTAGTGCACATAAACCCACCTTCATTCAGCGTGATAAATAACAAATAAAATTTCCCGTTATGAAATTTCAGGCTTGTTGCCCATTGCCCATGACCATAGCGGTTGCAGGAATCAAGATTATAGCACTTACTAAAATCGAAGCGGGGCACGGCATTGCTGCAATATTCCCAGTTCACTAAATCATGCGACTTTAAAATAGGTACACCAGGAAAAACAAACATGGTTGTACTAACCATATAATACGTGTCACCCACAAGTATCACATCCGGATCAGGAAAGTCTGCGGAAATTAACGGATTTGTATAAGTGCCGTTGCCATTATCGCTGTGTACATTTTGTGCAAGCAATATGTTTTGGGCAAGTGAGAAAAAGAAAATCAGTAGCACAAACGGCTTTATATTTTTTTTAGTCAGTAGCATAATTTAATAATTTGAATTACATATTTTGATCGACTCATTTGCTTCAGGCATTAATTTTTGGTCATAATATCAATCTCCGCGTGACCAACCCTGTCATCGCCCTGCATATTTTTAAAGCGGTCACTTTTATATAGCGTGCTTGTGTTGTTTGAAAAGATTTGCTTTACCAGACGGGGTTATTTTTTATGTTAGAGAATTCACCACTATCAACTAAATGCCAGGCGATATTGTCCCGGGAAACATAGAACCGGTAATTCGTTATGATGCCACTTCCCCACCAGTGCTGGTCTGGCAAATATTTAAAGCCACTTATATTTTCTTCTTGGCCTAAATCAATAATTAAATCAACCGGCCTCTTTAGCTTACTTTCCTGGTACCATTGTGTTTCCGGGTTTCCATCTAAAACCTGGTAGGCGTTTATGTCACTGGTTCCAACAATCTTCCAGCGCTTCCTGGCTATATCAAAACTCTCCTCTGTAACTGTACTGTTCTTATTGGTTATAGAATCGTGGGCTATACATTTTATATTTATTTTTCTTTGACCTGTTTGAAATGGCGCAAGGTATCTGCGTGACTTTGCTGACGGCTCCGAACCATCCAACGTGTAAAAAAATTGCGATTCAAAATCGGCCGGACTGAACTGTACCTCCCCGGATTGACTGCGCATGACAGAGGGCGGTGCTAATATTTGCCGCGCATTATAAACTTCTATGTTGGAAATTAACGGCCAACTTTTCGCATCAATTATTGTAAAGCGCAGCTTTGATGTTTTTACGGTGCGAAACCGGAGAATTCGCTTATAGCCAATGGTAGTTTCTTTTGCAACCTGCTGCCACGTGCCGTTTGAAAAGGATTCCAGCATAAAACTTCTTACACGCTGACCTAAGGGAATATATTCCTGTACCAGGAAGCGGTTAAAACTAACAGGCTTGCCAAAATCCAACGTCAGCGAAGCGTTTGTAATTCCATCGCCAGGACACCAATACGTTTTATAGTTCCCATCAATAGTTTTAGCTGCTGCATATGCTCCAGCATTTTCGCGTGTAGCCGACGCCGTTAGCTTTATATTCTTTGCAAGATTTATGGCAAATGCTTTTTTTCCTGCTTTTGCAAATTCCAAGGAAACAGCTTCATCTTTTTTATTAATCAACCCATTGGGCATAATGGGAAAATTTAAAAGCAGTGTTGCATTGCGGCCAATAGAATGATAGTATATATCCATTAACTGTGGCAATGTTTTCAATTTACTATCTTCTTTAGGATGGTAAAACCATTCCGGCCTTATGGAAGTATTTACTTCGCCGGGTACCCACGCATTCCCGCCTTCAAGACCGTTGCGCAACATGCTGTCCGTCACCTCACCGGTGGAATCTAATAAACTCCAATTCGTTTCACCTACATTGCCACCTTCCGTGCCCACCCAGCGCAAGTCGGCCCTTTCGCCCCCGTCATTCCAAATAACAATATTTGGTTGCAACTCGCGCACGAGCTTATAAGTACCGGGCCAAACGTAATATGTTTTGCGGTCTATCTTGCGGGTTTCATTAGCGTCTCCATAATACCCGCTTCCTCCATTGGCACCATCAAACCAAATTTCAAAAATATCTCCATAGTTGGTAAGCAGCTCGCGCAGCTGATTGCGGAAGTAAGTGATGTAAGCCGGCTTTCCGTAGTCTGCACTATTCCTGTCCCATGGCGAAAGATACATGCCAAGATTCAATCCATACTCTTTACAAGCGTCTGCCATTTCACGAACGATATCGCCTTTACCATTTTTCCAGGGTGAATTTTTTACTGAATACTCCGTGTATTTTGATGGCCAAAGGCAAAAGCCACTGTGGTGTTTTGCAGTTATGATGATGTCTTTCATGCCCGCCTGTTTACAGATTCTTGCCCATTGCCTGCAATCTAATTGAGTAGGGTTGAAGATGCGGAGATTTTCATTACCATTTCCCCAGGCCATGTCTGTATAGGTATTTACAGAAAAATGTACAAAAGCATAATACTCCATTTCCTGCCAGTGCAGTTGATTTTTGGACGGTACAGGACCATAAGGCGCGGGAGTTTCTACCTGGGCAAGACCCTGGAAAAACAGGTTAACAGAAAATACTACAACTAAAAGTGTTTTATATTTCATTAGCGGTCTTGTTTCTAAACTTCAATAAAATTGCTAACTAATATTTTGTAATTCAATCGGGCCAGCTTATGCTTTTCTCTTGGTACGTGAATCGTATAATCGTCTACGTTAGTAAGAGCGAAAACAGACAACGAAACCAAACCCTTTACCTGATATCATAACAGCTGAATTATCCGGTTCGTAATATTTTATATGTTGATTGATTCGTTGCTTTACTATTTAATAATTTTATTTAACCAGGCGTAAATAATAAACAGCACCTGCAGTATTATCTTTTAATGCCTGGAACTTTACCCGGATCTGTTCTTTTCCTTTAAGCATTGCATCCGGGATGGTATAACTGACGTCAAAGAATTTTGATTGATTCCATCTTCCTGTATTATCTTCTGTAACCAGTTTTTGATCATCAATATAAATATCAAATTTCCTGTTACCCCATTCAGCGCCCCAGTAACGAACCATTAAACTCAAACCGGTTTCATTGTTTGTCGACATAGTATAACTGAAATAGCCGCCATTAAAGGCTTCACGAAACATTTGGTACTGGTTATTGCCTGTCCTGGATTTCTCATCTTGCATGGCGTGGTCTGCTTCAGGTTGTTGTTCACCCGGCGTTATAAAATCAAGGGTGCGTTTCTCGAGCGCCAGCTTTTCTTTTTCAGATGCTGCAAAGGAATCAATATATTTTTGATATCCATGATTACTCAACGCCATCCAATACATCATATACCGTGCGTCATAAATTTGGTAAAACGGTTGGAGCTCGATGTTAACAGGATTTATAACTTTTAAATCTTTAAGTGTAAAGTGAAGCGGTTCATTTTTTTCGGGCACCAAATCGTTAGTGATGGATGAAATATTATCAGCAACAAAAATTGGCGCTTTATCAACGGGCAATTTTTTCCCGCTGGGAATTTGCCCCCAACGGCTGTCATCGGCAATTAAACCTTTTAAATCTTGGGTTCCTGTTTTTGCTCCAAGCAAAATTGGTCCGTGCATGATGGCAATGTATTCCGGAACATCAGGCAAACGTGAGAGGGTATTATGCATCGGTAAATCAATCTCTACAACATCTCCTTTTTTCCAGTTACGATTGACGGCCACGTAAGAAGAAGGCTGATTTGTAAAGGACACCTTTTTACCATTCACCGAAATTTTTAATCCACCATTCATCACCCACCACGGATACCTGATCATTAATTTGAATGACGCATTGCCTTGTGTAATCAGCAGTTTCGTTTTGTCTTCATACGGAAATTTTGTCTGTTGCGTTAGCTGTATTCCTTTTTCTTTCCAATTTAATTCTGATGCGATAAAAAGATTTACAAATAATGAATCGCGGGAATGCGTGTAAATAAATTCGTTGTACTTGCCATGATTTTCCATACCGGTACCTACGCAACACCACATAGCTTCATTCGGCGCAGAGTAAACGCGGTAACTTCTTGGACGCGCCGGTGTGAAATATACATAGCCGCCGGTTTCAGGGTTTTGCGTAGATAAGATGTGATTGTATATCGTGCGCTCATAATAGTCCGCATATTTTGCATTCGGGTTTCTCCTGAATAAATCTTCCGTTAGTTTAAGCATATTATTAGAGTTACAACTCTCAGGCCCTTCCACATCATTTATAAAATCCATAGCCGATGCTGCGCTTGGAAAAAATTCACGCCGACTGTTTCCCCCGAAGGCCAATGTGCGGTTAGTTGTAACTGTTTGCCAAAAAAAACTTCCGGCATCGTTATATTTTTTATCACCGCTTAATTCACCTATTCTTTCAAAACCTATCGCTTTTGGCACTTGCGTGTTGGCATGCTTGTTATCCAAATTATCAATCCCTTCAGACATTGGGTCTAATAGCATATGATGCGAAAATCTTTTGGCAGCTACCAAATATTTTTTATTTCCAGATATCGCGTAAGCATCAGCCAATACTTCATTCATGCCGCCTTGTTCTGTATCCAGCATGCTTTGCATTTGTTCATCGGTTAATGATGAAGTGATATTTATTGCCCAATCGCAAAATTGCAAAAACATGTTTTTAGCCTGTTTGCTGCCGGCATATATCCAGGCATCTCTTAAACCGGCATACATTTTATGTACATTATACCACGGCACCCAGGCTGCATGAAAGGCTTTGAAATCACCATCTTTTACAGATGCCCATACAGCAGCACTGTTAGGAACGCCACCCACATAACCGATCGCCCAGCTTTTATTATTCTTTGCATTGGCATCCTGGCATTTCTGCAACTCAGCAATCATGTACAACAATCTTTTTTTGCATTCCACATTTCCGGTAGCTGTATTAATTGCCATTGCTGTTAAATAATGCCCACCGATATGCCCGTCAAGTCCTGCCCAATTTGTATAGCTGGAATCTTTTGGCGTTAAGCCTGCTTCTTTTAAATAAGGAGCTAACAAGCGGTCAACATTGTATTGCAAAAGCGTTTTAATATTGAGGTCACGGGCATGTTTAAAGGGTCCGTTCAATAATTTTACATCGCCTAAATTAAATTCATTCGCGTATAATTTTTCCTGGGCATACATGGTATCAGCAGTGAAAATAGTTACTGCAAATACGCCTGAAAAAATAAATAATTTATATAAATTAATCTGTCTTAAAAATTGGGTGTTAATCATTTGCTGTTTGTTTATAGGGAGCCATGTAAGCTACGGCTCAAAAAAATTATTTTCCACAATACATTTAAATATGCATAGAGAAAACAGGATGCAGGCGTTTAAATAAAAATACCCGTATCATTTTGTTAGATGCAAGTCTGCAAAGGATTCAACTATTCTTTTACCCTCGACAACTTAGTCTCGCCTCTCTCATTTTTGGTGATGATTTCGTCGTCACTCATTAACTCACCAGTAGAATTCATTTCGTTGCCATTGAAGCTAATGGTGTAAGAAAATTTCTTTCCATCAACTTTTCCTTTTTCTAAAGGCAACTCGCCAAACTGCGATTTTATCGTACCGTTCAATGTATCGCCCTGCACCTTAAAAGTGTACGTAAATTCCATAGTCCCGTTCGGGGTGTCGCGACTGCCTTTCCACTTTCCATCAATGGCATTTTGTGCGTTCGTAACCATGAATCCAAAAAGGAGTAAGGCTGTGATGAAATACTTCATAATGATTGTTTTTATTTGTTTAAAAGTTGGTTGAATATTTTGTGTTCTTTTAAAAACTTTTTATTATTTATTTATTTTCATTTCAATAATATTTACAGAGTAAGGATCAAGTTTTCTTGAAAAAGATTTCTTTATTCCCTTTATGTTTTCCGTAACAGGCATAATATTTTCGCGATCGGTAATCGTATTCGTCGCACCTGGCTTATCGCCTTTCACCATTACCAACACTGCATCTGAGGATACTTTCCTATTGCCTGTGAGGTTGATTTTTACAGCTTGCTTTTTTCCGGTTGTGTTTATAATTTTTAAATAAATTGTTCCCGTTGTATCATTCATGGTAGCTGAGTAAAATATTGTTGGAACCGTTGTTATTTTTTTGCCATCGGCACTATCTTTTTTCGAGAGCGGCTTGTTTTGCACAGGAATGTTGGTTGCCGTAACCGGTACAATTTTATTACCTAAATAATGACTGAATAATTTTTGCACGTAATAAGATGGCGAACCATAGCTGTTAAGTGCATCATAACCAATCAGGTCAGAATCCCATTGCCAGGCTCTTTTGCCGGTAGCAGAATCTTTACTAACGTTAACGAATAGGGGCGCATAGCAAGACATGATAATCAAATCTGAATTACGCTCCATGCCTGTCATCCACGCAGCATCACCAAGGGTAGCATTTAAATTAGTAGTGGGTGCACCTTCACGGGTTGCCCATTCGCCAACAAATATTTTTGGCCCATTGCGATCGTAGGTATCATATTGCGAAGCATTCTCCCACATATCCCAGGAGTTGCGGTAATAATGTTCATCAACCACAGCCGGGCCTTTGCCGGTGACACTCATTGATGGATATTGCGTAACAGGAATGGTTGATATACAGGTTAGGGTTGGATACTTTCCTTCAATAGCATTTCTGAATTGTTTGAATCTTCCATCATAACTATTCGACCTGTCGAACCAATCTTCATTACCAATTTCTACATAACTTAGTTTGAAAGGTTGTGGATGTCCGTCTGCAGCCCGTTTAGCGCCCCAATAAGTTGTTGTATCACCCATAACATATTCTATCTCATCCAATGCATCATCTACATAAGGTTTTAAAAGCGGGCCAGCATCTACGTGGTCTCCCTCCAAAGAATATCCTGCATAAACGGCCAAAAGCGGCTCTGCGCCCATGTCCTGGCACCACATCAAAAATTCAAGTAAGCCCATTCCGTCAGAAGCACGGTAACCCCATGAACCATTATGGCCGGGCCTGTTATCAATAGGGCCCAATGTTGTTTTCCAGGGAAACGCATCCGTAATAGCAGGACCTTCCAGATAATTTCCACCCGGAAAACGCAGGAATTTTGGTTTCATATTTACCAGCATTTGCATCAGGTCAATGCGGAAACCATTTGGCTGATTATCATACGTCGGCGGAAATAAAGAAACCAGGTTGAAATAATAAACACCGGTGCGATTGGTAGTAATAACAAAGCGTGCATCCTTCGTTGGTGAAACATTTGCAGCAGTAGTTAAAGTTACTGCATATTTTTTCCAATAAATACTTTTTTCAAGATTGATGGTGCCCGTAGCATAGACAGTTTTACCGTCATTGCTTTCTATGGACACCGTGATGGGGCCTGGCGTATTATTTTCAATTATTGGAAGAGGAGGCGTGCTGGGTTTTGGTTCCCACGGCCAGCGTGGCGGCTCCCTTCGGTCTGTTCCCTTAATATAGAATGAAGCCTGATAGGTTGTGGACGGTTTGACAGGAATGCCCCAGTATCCTTCATTGGCTATGCCTACTTTGCCATCTGCTTTTTCTACGGTAAGTCTTAAGCTGGCCGTCATTGCGCCGTTGATGGCATTACGGCGCTCATCATTCGGCACCTGTTCTTCAGCGCCAATTAATTTTATACTTGCTTCGGCAGATGGATCTTCTTTCACAAGACTCCAACCTTCGGGCGAAGTTTTACTGTCTTTAAAAATTCTATTGCGAATTAATTCTGCATACAAACCCCCGTCGTAAGAATGGTTGATCTCTTCGGTCATTAATCCATACAGCATAGGACTAACGGTTGTAGTGGCTTTGCCGAGGTCAAGGTTCAGCGTTGTTTGCTGGGCATGTAAAACAGCCATAGAACCTATTGTTCCAACTATTACGAAACCGGTTTTTAAGAAGTTCCTTTTTAGTGTTTTTATATTCATATTTATTTTATTAAATGGAGATTACAAGTTTGGTTTTTTTGTCAAGACTTCGATAACGTCGCCTTGAAAAAAAAACATATTTTCAGATCAGCGGGAAAATGTTTCATTAATTAATTTTATGATGGTTGATTGTGTTTGTTTGTAAAGTAATTTTTTAAGTAACAAAATATTTTATAAGCTCATTTCTTAAACTCAATTCATCCACTTATTCGCTTTCATCCACAAGAGCAAAGGCTCCATCCAACCCGGGTGTTGAAAAATAAAACCATGTCCGCCTTTTGGATAAATGTGCATTTCAACGGGCACTTTATGATGTCGTAATCGTTCGAAAAAAATAATGCTGTTATCAACATCTACTACATTATCATCTGCAGCATGGGTGATCCATGTTGGCGGCGTTTGTGCATCCACATGTAATTCATTGGAATATTCATCTTTCATTTCTTGTGAAGGATTGTTGCCTAACAATTGATTTCGCGAACCGGCATGCGTTAAACTATCCTGCATGCTAATCACGGGATAAACCACCATTAAAAAATCCGGGCGCAGGTTGGTATTGGTTTTATTTTCAATCAATACTTTTTGATAATGCGTTGCTTCTGTAGCCGCTAAATGACCACCAGCGCTGAAACCAATAATGCCTACTTTACCGGTATCAATATTCCATTGCGCCGCACTGTCTCTTACCATCTTCATGGCTTGTTGCGCATCCTGCAATGGCGCAATAGTCTTATTCACCTGGAAGGAATCATTCGGCAAACGATACTTTAATATAATTGCAGCAACTCCATTTTTTGCAAATTCTTTTGCAGTTAACACACCTTCTCCACCATACACAATTACACTGTAACCACCGCCAGGACAGATTACTACGGCGGCGCCACTTGCTTTATCTTTTTCAGGTAAATAAATTTCCAGTGTGGGATTGATAACACGGCGCACCAAGCCTTCGGATAGATTTTGCGGCAGGTCTTTTAAGGTTGTTGATTTTGAATTGGGAATTACACCGGGGTATAAATTAATTATTCGTTGTGAATCTGCTTTTACATCTGCTAAACCGATTATCAACAAACAACAACTTTTTATGAAGACTTTCTTTACCCAAAAACTTTTACTCAAAATCATTTTAAAATTTTTTATTGCTTACTATTTTTTACCTGATATATGAAAAGGAATAAATATTAAAATACTTTGAAGCAGGCATCAAATTCTTCATCACATTATATTTCGTTGTTACTTTTCTGCCTGTTTTAAAATCAAATTCCATTGCACATTAACTACCAACTTAATTGAATTAAAGACACTCCCTGGTTTGGTAAAGAAAATTCCAGATTCACTTTTCCATCTTTTGGCTCCTTCCATTCCGGTGATGTATACAATTGAAGTTGCCCTGCTTTCTCTAATTCATGATATTGCGCATCGCTCACCTGTTGCGGCTTTCCCATCGCTTTCCATTTTTCAAATGAATTGCTGAATTGCTGATCCACACGATAATGATCTATCAACACCTTGCTTTTGCCGATGCCATTAATTGCAAGTTTAATCTGGGAAGATGAATCCGAAACAGCATCTTCATTCAAATTCCAAACCATTATATAAATCGAATGTTGATGTTTGCTGGCAATTGCATTGATATCATTTCCTGTTGCATCTTTATTGGAAATTATGTCGGCAGCGCTCAATCCATCCTTTGTGTGAACGGCTATTCTTTCACCGTTCATTAATCCAAACATGCGGAATATGTTCAAAACCGGTTTGTCGATGCCATGTGTAGCCAGGTCGCGAAAACTGGCAAACCATTCCTGGTCTTCAAACTCAAACGACCAGCTTACTGCGCCCCTAAGATTAATTTTATATCGATCTATCAAATCGTATATCCTGGCAAAAGATGCAGCGGTATAGCTGGAGTACATCGTGCCATTTCGATAATCATATTTTGGATCTCTTTTTTCTGAACAGGCGGCGCACCCTTCGGGGTCACATTCGCCAATGATCACCGGAATATTTTTTAATTCTGGAAATGAATTGACCGCTTCAAATCCTCTTTGAATATCTTTTAATTGAACGCCCATATTCATGCGAATATGTCCATCAACTATTTCCGGTGAACCCTTTGCATGGAAGCCAATATATTGCAGTGGTGTGCCGGTTTTTCCTGTTGCATAATTTTTTCCATGCAGGCAATGCTTAATAAATTTGGTAAGAAAATTATAGGCTTTATCATCCCGCGGACTGGTGCTATGCGGGCCGCCAATGGTACATTCAGGGCAAGCTTTTTTTAGTCCGTCAACAGCATAATCATAGAGCTTGCAATACTCATCAAACGTGCCTGACCAATAAGCGATGTTCGGTTCATTCCATACTTCCCATAGCCAGGTGGTTACTTCTTTTTTTCCATAACGTGCAACAGAGTGTTTTACCCATTGATAAACTAATTCACGCCATTTACTATAATCTTTTGGCGGATAGGTCCAGCCGGTCCATAAATTTCCGCCGGTGCTCCAGGTATGTTCATAAGGTTCCGGGTGAGAAGAAAGATCTTTTGGCATAAACCCGATTTCCATTAATGGTTTCATGCCTCGCTGAATGTAAGTATCAATAATACTATCAACTATTATCCAGTTATAAATGGGATGACCATTCTGATCTTCTTTATACGCATCCGTGAAGCTCCACTTCAGGTCGGCTCCTTCGCTATTGCCTTTTGATGTAAGTAAATTATGGGTTCTTATATACACAGTAACCGGGCTTAAGTTTTGTAGTTCTATCAGTAATTTCTGCCCGTCTTTTCTTGTTGTATAATTAGCTTCATCATACCCAAAGAAAGACCAAAACGATTTCATTTCACCAACAGGTTTGTTGGCATCCACGTTAATAGATACAGCACTTTGCTGCGCAAATAGACCTTCAAAAGACAATAAGAAAAAGAGTATCAACTTTACATATCTCATCATATCATTTGTTCTTCCTTTTAATAAATTGATAGCTTCAGCAATTCGTTTCCATTTTTATTCATTTTAATGCGAACGCCCATCGCCGTGCCGCGTATCATTATCAATCATTTCATCTAAATTATTTACCGGGCGTTCAACGCTATACGGGATAGGCATTCGGCCGAATTGCTGGAAATACAGCAGGCAGGCATCTTTCCATAAAACAGCATTTACTTCCTCTTCACGCAACTTGCGTTGCACCGCCATAAAGCGTGTGCTATCAACCCAGGGATTTGCTTTATCCCAAATGGTTTGAAAAGTGCGAACCTGGTGCACGCCTTTATCATAGTGATAGCACAAATCATCCCATAATGTATGTCCATCCCTCATCTTATAATCCCACGGTAAATGATGAAACCATAAAAGAAATTTTTCAGGACAAGTAGCCGGATCATTAAGCTGTGCCGCAAGTGGTTCGTGATATTGACTAACTGCATTACTTCCTTTCGTGGTGCGATCAAATCCAATTCCATTTGCACTTGCCTGGTGATAATAAGGTGGTGTCCAATCTGGCCTTACGCCTTTCGGTGCCCACCATGGCCCAGGACCGTAATGACCGTTTGCAGACATGATGTGATGCAGCCCGAGTGGCATCATAAAGTTTACAGCGGCTTCCCTGCTTTCGAGCATCATCTGCCTTACCGGCCGCAGGAAATTTTCCTCCCAGCCCGAAGCATAATTTGCTGAGTTTGACTTTTCGCAGGAGTCGTTATAAAAACTGAGTTTGATCCATTCTGCTGCTATTTGTTCGCTTTTCAAATTTACATTCCAGGCCAGCCGGCCTAAGGCGTACCAGTTTGCCTGTGCAAAAATATTACCGGCCCAATTTGTGTCTAGCCCAATATTGGAAACGCCGGCCATGGCTGTATTTTTTTGCGGGTAAATACTTCCATCGGTACATCGGGCAACCGTACTTCCGTTACCTTGTTGATAAGTATCGCTCTGTAAACATTCTTCCCACATGGTAGATAAAAAGACAGGATAAACGTCATGTCCCAAATATTCCTGCGTTACCTGGAATTCCGGCATTACCGATGTTTTTTTCATGGCGCCAAACAGCGGACTAAAAGGTTCGCGTGGCTGGAAATCTACCGGCCCATTTTTCACCTGTATAATTACATTGTCCCTAAATTTTCCATCCAATGGAATGAACTCATCGTAAGCCTGTTTTGCACGATCTTCATCATTGGCACTATACACAAAAGCGCGCCACATCACAATACCGCCGTACGGTTTTAAGGCATCTGCCATCATGTTTGCGCCGTCAGCGTGTGTGCGTTTGTAATTCTGCGGGCCAGGTTGTCCTTCACTGATTGCTTTCACAAGAAAGCCGCCAAAATCAGGAATGATACTATAGATTTCTTTTACTTTATTTTTCCACCAGGCCATTACTTCGGCATCAAGAGGATCGGCGGTTTTTAAACCACCAAGCACAGTGGGCGATGCAAAATTTACCGATAGATAAATTTTAATTCCATAAGGTCTAAGTACATCCGCAATGGCTTTTGCCCTGTTTATATAATCCTGATTCAACATTTTTGGTGATGCATTCACGTTGTTTAAAACGGAACCATTAATACCTATGGAAGCATTTGCACGGGCATATTCCTGCCAGAGTTTTTTATCTTTTTCTGTAACGGTAAAAGGATCATCTTTTCGCCAGAAAATAGAGTTGCCTGCATAACCACGCTCTACCGTGCCATCCGGGTTGTCCCAATGATCGAGCAAGCGAAATTCGTAAGATGGATTATCTATTCCGGTTGTGGGCTTTTCACCCGCTTGCTGGTTGCGCAACAGTTCGTAAACGCCATGTAAAATTCCCTTATCGGTATTGGCCTCGATAGTGGTTTCACTCAATTTAAATCCATCATCTTTTACCGCTTTGTCTTTTTTTATTATTAATGAAATTGATGCACCCGGTGCGCCTTGCCAACCTTGTTGCAGTTCCTGCCGGGCAATGGAAAGCGTAGGAGATTTTGTTTTGCAGATGATATTTACAGGCACGGCTTTTTTCTCGCGCAGCCAGAGTTGATGGCCATCCTGCGCCTGCAGGACCATACAGGTAAAAAGAAAAAAGATGTTCGATAAAACTATTTTCATCTGCTGATTTTTTAAGAAAATTATTGAGCTTTAACAGCAACTTTTATTTGCGTAAATGAATGTGGAGGAAAACTATAAGTTAACTTATTTCCCGAAACCTTCACGTCTTTTGTAACAGGAATATACTGCAAATGCTTATCTATTGTAAATGGCGCTTTAAGGTCATTGCTATTTATTATGCTTGCTTCTGCTCTACCGGAAAAATCTCCGGAGTTACTGATAATATCAGCCGTAATATTTTTATCCTCATTCCTGTTTACCACATTGATGTAAGCTGTGTTGCCTTCTTTAGAAAAAGAAGTGGTAACATCAAGATAAGGGATTCCTTTGTATTGTTCTGTATTGAAAGTATCGCAAGCAACATAAGTATCTACCGACGTACCCAGGCAATTATTTGAAAATAATTTGAAGGTATAAAACACCGGGGATTTAAACGTTCCTTTTTGTGGATCGCTTGACAGCAAAGAAGTGAGCATAGTGAAATTGGCCATCTTTACCACATCTGCATGGCGTACAAAAGAATTCAGGCATTGCGCTATCGGCAATACACTCAGGAAGTTTCTTGCAAAAGCGCCCCACTCATCAACCGAAAGATAGATAGGTTTTTTATACCCCTGCGTGTTAGATACAGCTTCAATTTCACCGGCAGTAATTTTTATGCGATCATCAAAAATTTTGGCGCCAGCTCCCATATTGGTATAATAGTCAGGAGAACTTTCCCAATAGCTGTGAATAGACAGGTATTTTATTTTATCGCCGAGGCCGTTTAATATTTTGCGATTCCAGTTATCCCAACCATCCGGATTGCTATACCACGAGGAACCACATGCTACAAATTCGATATCCTTATCAACCGCGATCATCGCTTTCGCAGCTTCGCGGGCAATTTCAATATAATCTTCTGCATTTTTATGTCCTAACTCCCATGGCTTGCCATCTACTTCATTTCCCAAATCCCAGATCTTTACATTGTATGGTTCCGGGTGTCCATTCTTTGCCCGCAAGTCAGAATAGTAAGTGCCTTTTTTATAATTACAATATTCAACTAAGTAAGCAGCGTCTAAGATAGAACCAAGGCCAAGGTTCACAGCCAAAATATTTTCACTACCAATTGATTTGTTCAGTTTAAACCATTCATCTGTGCCAACATGATTATTATCAATACCTCCCCACGCAAGATTTATACGCTTTGGCCGCTGGTCTTTCGGGCCGATGCCATCTTTCCAGTCGTACCCCATTAAGAAATTTCCGCCCGGCCAGCGGATGTTGGTCACCTTGAGTTCTTTCATGGCATCGATGTAATCTTTACGAAAGCCATCCGCATCTGCCAGGGGCGATGATGGATCATATAGGTTGCCATAAAGAGTGTTGAACTCAACAGAGTCCGGCAAACCCATTCGGCGGCCATTGAAGTGGATGGGTTCCATAAAAACGCCATAGATTTTTGGATCAATTTGCCCAATAGTACGATTCACATCAATTTTAATAGTTGCGTTTTGCGCAAATATTGAGAAGGGTAAAGCCACGAGGAAATTAAATAATACTTTTTTCATGTAAAGTTGTTTTATAGTAAATAGGTAAATGAGCGATTGTTAAATGAAAGATCTTCAGTGAAAAAAAACCTGTCTTTCTAACATGAAAAATCGTTTATGCTTCTCCGTTAGGTATCGTAAAATTATTTTCATTCGGGGTGGGTATACCATCAAATTATTATTTTTACTTAAAAGTTATCCAATCTACTTCCGCTTCTTCGCCTCCTTTTAAAATCACAAAAAGATTGTGTATGCCGGGTTTAAAATTTACAACTTTGGATTTGGTAACATTCCACTTCGTGCTTTTAGGAATGTGAATTTCAGTTATGACCGGTCCATCGATGCTACCTGTTCTTACCTGCAAAGTAGCGCCAGCTGCCGATGATGCCCGGGCAGTGATTGATTCCGTTTTCTTCCTTCCAAAATCGACACTGTTATATTGCACCCGTGCACCAGTTTTATTAAATACTGTTTTCCAACCGAGAAACCGATTAGTGGTATCAAGAAAATTTATTGAAACATCATCGCTTTTATTACTGTAGCGATCTATTTGTATTTCTTTTGATGCATCTGTAACTCCAACACCGCGTAATGTCGGGATCACTTTTTTAATGGAGCCATCCCCATTAAAAAACAGGCTATCGATTCTTACACTCCTGTTCTTATCAAAGTTTGGAGAGAGATCATTATGATGATAAAACAAATACCATTGATTTTTAAATTCGATCACGGATTGGTGATTGGTCCAGCATTCGGGAGATTCATCCATTATTACACCGGCGAATTTAAATGGCCCCATAGGATTATCGCTGGTAGCATATTCGAGCCGTTCGGTTTTATTTTCTACATGTGGATAGGTTAAATAATAAATACCATTATGCTCAAACAAATAGGGGCCTTCTTTTAATCCTTTGGCAGGAAGCACACCTAACAATTTTGGTTCGGAAGCGAGCTCAAGCATATTTTCTTTCAACTTAGCGCCGTAAATATTTCCTTGTGCCCAATACAAATAAGCCTGTCCATCTTTATCTATAAAAACATTGGGATCAATTCCATGAACATTTTTAATGGGAAGCGCCTGTAATTTATACGGACCAGCCGGGTTATCAGCCACAGCAACACCGATGGCAAAACCGCGTCCAAAGCTGGTGTCTTTCACATTATCAGGAAAATAAAAATAATATTTTCCATTCCTGTTGATGCAATCAGGCGCCCACATACTATAGCCTTCAGCATTTCCCCATTCAACTTTATCCTGGCTCACAATAACACCATGATCTTTCCAGTCGGTAAGGTTTGCTGAAGAGAATACATGATAATCCTGCATGCAAAACCAACCGGGCCGCCCATGCCCGGGTTGCACTACAATATCGTGAGAAGGGTAGAGGTAAACAGAATTTCCAAAAACTCTTGCTGATGGATCAGCAGAAAACTGGTTTCGAATAATTGGGTTTTGAGCCGCCGCTATATTGAAAGCAAATACCATAACAAATAAAATAAAATGTGCCTTATTTTTTTTAAATATCGATTGCATTTAACTAATTTTTTTAATTCATGTTTTGATATGCCCTGGGAATATTTTTTAATATTTTTATGCTTTCAACTACCACTCCTGCCGCTGCGAAATCCATGCGCTCTTCGCTGAGAAATTCCCACAATCCGGCAAGCGTTACACAACAACATAATTGTCAAAAACACATTTATTGTTTGGCGCGAAGGTACCTGGTGTTTCATAAAGGTTTAGTTTGCTTTTTGCGAATGCTATTTGTTGACGATGTTTCTAAGTGAGGACTCTCTGATTATGAGTTCCGATTTTATGTATATTCTGTGTGCTTCGGCCTGTTCGCCTTCCCCTTTCAACTGGTTGACAAGGTAACGCGCAGCAATTTCGCCCACATCTTTTCCGGGATAATTTACGGTTGTCAATTGCGGATCCACAAGTTTACTTATTGGATCATTATTAAATCCTACAATGGCAATATCCTGGGGCACGTCCACGCCATGCCGTTTCAATTCTCTCATGCACAGGGCGGCAATAAAATCATTTGTTGCTATAACTCCATCCGGCCTTGGATGCATTTTTAAAATCTCCAGGGCGCTTTGGTAGCCACTATTTTCACTAAGGTCTTTTACCATCACTAAATTAGCATCGTAAAGAATGCGGGCATCCCGTAGGGCATCGGCATAACCTTTATGCCGTTGAGCATACACATTGGCGCCGAGATTTGCAGTTAGGAATACGATCTTTTTGCAACCTTGCCCGATGAGGTGCCTGGTAAGATCATAACCGCAATTGTAATTATTTATAATTACATAAGTACGATCGCTGTTTTCATCTACCCGGTCAAAAAAAATTACTGGTAGATTCTTATCGAAAAAAACACTAAAATGATCCAGGTTTTTTGTTGTAAAGGCAAGTGATGCAATTATTCCATCTACCCTTTTATGAAAAAGATTCATGGCATTTGTAACTTCTCTTTCATAATTTTCTGCAGAGTGTGTAATAAGCAAATCATATCCGGCAGGTGCTGTTACTCTTTCAATACCGGTTAAAACAGAAGTTGTGAAATTGCTATTGAGCTCATGTAAAATTATTCCAATCGTTTTTGAAGTTTTATTTCGGAGATTACTGGCAAACGTATTCCGCCGGTAGCCCAACTCCGCTGCTTTTTGTAGAATTTTTTTCTTGGTTGATTTTGTAACAGCTTCGCTATTCTTCAAGCCCCTGCTTACGGTAGCTACAGAGATGTTAAGCTCTTTAGCAAGGTCATATATGGTTACTTCTTTTCTCATATTTTTTTGCAAAATCAATCGTTGAATTGCTAAAATAACAATTTTTTATAAAAAAATTTGAAATCGATTACAATTTCAAAATATTTTTTTTAATTTGCACATGAATCCATAGGATTAAGAACTATTGCTGAGAGGCTTGATTACCGGAGTGTGCTACTAATAAAGAGACTGACGATTGTTTTTTCTTTCTTAAAAAGAAATTTAAAGTACCTATCATAATAGTAAAAAAAAGGTCGATAACGAATTTTTTTGCTGTTTTTTTCTATTTGTATGCAATCTATTACATAGATGTATTTTTTTTTGAAATATAAAATATTTACCCAATGCGCTACAACAACTTGAAGACATTCAGCATTCATCGAATCAATTTGAAAGAAGCATTTTTTGCTTCACTATGGTTTGTCGGGAGAAAGAAAATTATCTCAGCCTTTTTACAAGAAGCCCGGTGTAAGATTCTTTATCCAAGGGGCAATATTGAATGGCGTCATCTATTCAGGCAAAAAGAATTTGGCTAACTGCTAAAACAACTTCAAGCCCTGGTGAAGCAATATCTAAATAATACTATTACTAAAAAATATCTTAATTATGATACGAAAAATTAAATTCAAAATTGTCTTGCTTGTAGTGACGCAAATTTTTACAACACTTGGATTTGCCCAAACGATGGTGAGCAAGGGAACTGTTACCGACGATTTGGGTGCCCCGATAATGGGCGCATCAGTTGTAGTGAAGGGTGCCAATAATAAAGGAACCACAACTGATGATAAGGGTAACTATTCTTTACCTGCGGACAAAGGAATGACTATCGCCATCAGCGCTATAGGTTTTTTACCAAAAGAAATTAAAATTACCTCTGCAAGTGCGAAGAGTATTTCTTTAACGCGTGCTGATAAATCTTTGGGAGAGGTAGTTGTAATCGGCTATGGTACGCAGCGAAAAGAGGCAGTAACGGGCTCAGTGGCCTCCATCAGTGGAGCTAATATAAGAGAAGTACCGTCACCTGATCTTTCGCAAGCTTTGCAAGGGCGTATAGCCGGCGTGGAAATATCTCAAACGTCTTCGCAGCCGGGAGCCTCCATGCAAATACTTATACGTGGCGCACGTTCGCTTACAGCAAGTAACGATCCGCTGATTGTGCTCGATGGAATACCTTTTGTCGGTTCAATTACGAATATCAGTCCAAGTGATATCAAAAGTATCGACATTTTAAAAGATGCTTCCGCTACTGCAATTTATGGTTCGCGCGGCGCTAATGGGGTAATTTTGATAAGCACTAACCGCGGTCAACGTGGAGGGAAAGCAAGGATTGCTTATAACGCATACTTTGGTCCGCAAACTCTTTTTGCAAAATATCCTATGATGAACGGTCCCCAGTTTGTTGCTTTACGGAAGGCAGCGGGGCTTTACACAAATGGAGTTGATGAATATGATAGTTTGAATACCGACTGGCAAAAACTTTTTTACAGGACAGGTTTCGTAAATAATCATGATATCAGCGTTTCGGGCGGTTCTGAAACTGGCAGTTATAACTTCGGAGGAGGGTATTATCAAAATCAGGGACTTATTCCTACGCAACAATACAAACGTTATTCCATGCGCGCGTCAATTGATCAGCAAATTGGCAAATATTTTCATGTAGGTTTTACTACTAACAATAATTACAACATTACCCAGGGAGGCCAGGTTGGAGTTGGATCGGTGCTAAGCAATTCGCCTTTGGCAAGTCCTTATAATGCCGATGGTAGTTTGAAAAGAACTATTCAAATGCCCCTGGA
Organism: Chitinophagales bacterium; assembly: GCA_038245055.1. Lineage (GTDB taxonomy): Bacteria > Bacteroidota > Bacteroidia > Chitinophagales > Chitinophagaceae > Ginsengibacter. Next base: position 21,162 of record JBBRSV010000029.1, read on the forward strand.
TAATTCATTTGTATTTACGAAAGGAGTTATTGATAGTTTAAAGGATCAATGGCTGAATGAAACACGTGGATTTGGAACTTATAACTCCGTTTACCTGGAAGTTAAAATACCAGGTATTGAAGGTTTGAGATACAGGACAAATCTTGGGCTTGATTTTATACAAAGCAACAATGGCAATTATACAGGTCAGGGAATTGGTAGTTCCACTCCAACAACGCTTTCATCAGCAGGAGTTAGCAATTCGCAAACCTACCATTGGACAATGGAAAATATATTGACCTATGACCGCACTTTTAAAAAGCATAGTTTAAACATAGTAGGACTTTATTCGGCGGAGCAAAACAAATATAATATGTCTTCAATGTCCGCTACCGGCATTCCCTCAGATGCGTTTCAATTTTATAACCTCGGGCAGGCTACCGGTCAAATTACAGTTGATCCTAATGCTCAATCATATCAATTGAGTGGGTTGGTTTCGTATATGGGCCGCGTAATGTACTCCTACGACAACCGCTTTCTTCTTTCAGCTACAATTCGTTCGGATGCTTCATCCAGATTAGCACCCGGCCATCAATGGCATACCTATCCCGCTTTATCAGCAGGGTGGAATATCGCTAACGAATCTTTCATGAAAAGCATCACAGCTATCAATAAATTGAAATTACGCGTAGGATATGGACAAACATCTAACCAGGCTATCGCTCCTTACGCTACACTCGGCAAGTTAACCACCTCGCCGTATAACTTTGGAAGTACGAATTATGCAGTTGGTTATTACGTGTCACAACTTCCCAATGCTAACTTAGGCTGGGAATATTCCGAAACATGGAATTACGGCTTAGATTTCTCCTTGCTGAAAAACAGGCTTTCCGGTACTCTTGAATATTATGTTACAAACACTAAAGACATTTTGTTGAACGTTAGTTTGCCATCAACTGCAGGCGTGAGCAGCTATACCGGCAACATTGGGCAAACACAAAACAAAGGGATTGAACTAAGTCTGAACGGTACCATACTGGACAATCATAATGGATGGACATGGGATGCTGGGGTGAATTTTTACAGGAACAGAAATAAGTTAGTGTCGCTTGCATCAGGCGAAACCGAGGATATCGGCAATGGCTGGTTCGTGGGCCACAACATCAATGCAATTTACGATTACAAGAAAATCGGGCTTTGGGCAACCGCAAAAGACAGCGCATCTGGTTATTTGAAAACACTGGAGCGAGGCGGCAATGTTGGAATGATAAGGGTGGAATATACAGGCGGTTATAATGCTGACGGTACACCTGTGCGGGCAATTGGCGCGGCTGACCAGCAAATAATGGATGTGGATCCTAAATTTGAAGGCGGCTTTAACACACGGGTAGCGTATAAAGGCTTCGACTTTACGGTTGTAGGAGTATTCAAAAGCGGTGGCATCCTTGTAAGTACGCTGTATGGATCTGCAGGTTATTTAAACCTGTTAACCGGCAGAAGAAACAATATAAATGTTGATTACTGGACGCCTACCAATACCAATGCACTTTATCCAAAACCGGGAGGCATCCTCAGTGGTGATAATCCAAAATACGGAAGTACACTGATGTATTTTGATGCTTCTTACCTGAAGTTTCGCGCTATCTCTTTAGGATATAATTTTAGCCGCAGTGTGATTAAAAGTTCTGCAATTCAATTCAGGATGTATGCTACCGTGCAAAATCCATTCGTGATGTTCTCTCCATATCATAAAGCATCCGGTATGGATCCGGAAACTAACTCCTACGGCAATCAAAATGCAGCAGTTCCCTTGTCCTATAATTTAAGACGCATATTGACAATCGGCACGAATGCACCAGCAACCCGTACGTTTTTGGTTGGCCTTAATTTGACATTTTAAAAAAAGAAAATATGAAACAAATGAAAATAAAATCAATAGCAGCGCTCGCAATCATTTCCATGTTTTTTGCAGGATGCTCAAAAATATTAGATGAACAGCCGCGAAGCTTATTTACTCCTTCCTACTTCCAAACGGTTAGCGGTGTGAATGGCGGATTGACTGCCTTATACGCCGATCTTAGAAATATTTACGGACAGGCTTATTACTATAATTCCTGCCTTACTGGTACGGATGAAGCCACATGGGGACAGAGTGCCGACGGGAACTTCAAAGATATGGACTGCTCCGGGGTAGGAGCCATTACCCCAACCAGTTATCCAACAAGTATACTTTGGGGAGATGCTTTTCCGGATATAAATACTGCCAGTGGGGTTATACAAAATGCTACAAAAGTGGGCACAATCCCGGCTTCGCTAATTGCAGAAGCGAGGTTTTTTAGGGCATTTGAATATTTTTTATTGGTACAAACCTATGGAGGCGTTCCTTTAGATTTAGGTGCGGGGGAATTAAATTTTAATACTAATCCCGTTAGGACTTCTACCCGCAACACAGTGCCTGAAGTTTATACAAAAGCTATCTTTCCTGATCTTGACACGGCAATAAATCAATTGCCAGCTGTGGGCAGAGTTACCGGAGGGGTAACAAAAACCTGCGCAAGGCTATATTTAGCGAAAGCATATCTTACTTATGGATGGTGGTTGTTAAATCCCAATAATATTCCTACTTACCCGGCAAGCCCTCGTACCGATCCGGCAGGGCACAACGCACAATACTATTTTCAGCAGGCATACGATGTGGCAGCAGCTGCCATTGCAGATCCTGGTAGTTTTGGCTTACAACCAACTTACTATGATGTAAATGTGGCTACCAATGACCGGAACAATGAAATGTTGCTGTATGCAGATCATACTCAAACCAGCCAATACTATAATGTTTCCAGCCTTACCTATGGCGGCGGCGGCGCACCCGATAATTTCGCCGGTTGGATGTTAACCTGGAACTATCCTAACATCAGGAGCTCCGGTGTAAGTTCTGTTCAAAGGGCATCAGTGCAGGCTCTCGGACGTCCGTGGGTTCGCATGGCACCGCCTATTGGTGTGTTAAAGCAAACTTTTGCTGATAAGATTGATGATTCGCGTTACGATGGCACCTTTACCACTGTTTATCGCGGTAACTGGCCGTTAGCTGGCAATACTTCGGCGTCGCTTATAAATGCTAACGGGCTCCCGGTTTACCCAAATGGCCCTATCTTAACATTTCTTGACAATGATAACCCGTTAGTAACTTATGCTACATCAAATGCAAATATTGGCGCAGGCGTGCTTCCGGGCAGATCGGATTTTGTTATAGAACCAGGTGCCGTAAGCAGGATCGTTTATCCAGGTCTTTGGAAACTGGGACCATATCGTACCGATAATGGAAGTGGTCTAGGACAGCCAAATGCCGGCAGTACAAGACCGTTTCCAGTTGCAAAATTCTCAGAGTTTTATTTTGTAGCGGCAGAAGCGGCAGTTATGGGCGCTACTACGCAGGCCGGTCAGGGGGCCAGGGATTTAATCAATGTAATTCGCGCACGTGCAGGAAAATGGCGCTTTGATAACAATGGTGATTCTGTAAGAGTCGAAGATCATAGTGGAGATATGATGGCTGCTACACCCGCCACGATCGATATCAACTACATTCTCGCAGAAAGATCAAGGGAATATTATGGAGAAGGATATCGATGGTTCGATTTGGTGCGTACGCAAAAATGGGCGGAACTGGCAGGTAGTTATACTATTTGCGGGCCAACATATGGTGATCATAAACCAGTGGTTGTAAACAGGACGATCGATCCTCATCTATATCTGCGTCCTATTCCCCAGGGTCAGCTTGATGGTATGGAAATGACTGCAGATCAAAAAGCAGCTTATCAAAATCCTGGGTACTAAATATGCTGAATCATTAGAAATGATCAGTTTGTAATATTGTAATTTGGAAGGACCGGCATAATACCGGCCTTCCTTTTTTTATTTTTTTTATGAGTGTGGTGTTGATAAGAATATGCTGATTATTATTAAAATATTATGGCGGTGAGTAAAGTAATTAAACGCAACATTTTTGAATATTTTTCTTGCAAGTAAGTCATTTCTTAAATCAAACAACTGGCTTATTTTCTATTTAAAAAAGCGTGGCTATTCATTATCTTTAATATTGAGCGAATGAAAGGGTTTTAATAAAATCCTGGAAATAGTTATTTACGATTAAGCTGATAAATTTTTCAAAATAAAACTGTTTGAAAGTGTGGATGACGGGTATGAATACTGGATTAAAATGATGTAGTTATCTTATTATAATTTAAGAGCGCGCCATGAGATTGAGATTTTTACTGCTGTCGTTTTATAGTATGCTCCTGCCCGCAATTTTTCAATTTATAGTCCCGGTGAATTTCGGAAATTTTGTATTTCCTCGTTTAAAAATGAGTAATAATTTTGCTACCGCTGATTTAGGTAAATTTTCCAATAGTAATCTGCGTAACACGGCAGAAATCTCCTCTGATTCTTCGCGAATAATTTGCAAAAGAATCAGTAAAAATAATGACAATCTTTTGTCGAAACAAAGTTGCACGAACACTTCTTCTACCTTAAATATTCATGCATGCAATTCTTACATTCTTAACGGTCAGGAATTTGACACCACCGGCACCTATCTTCAAATCATTCCAAATGCTGCAGGATGCGATAGCTTAATCACCCTCAATCTTTCCCTGGAAGGATACCTTACCAAGGAATACGATACCGCCTGCGCAAGTTATTATTGGCGGGGAATGAGCCTGACTTTAAGCGGAGTGTATAGCATCAGGTATGTGGCACTCAATGGCTGTGATAGCCTCTTCCTGCTATATCTTACTATAAAACGCGGGGCGGTTTCCAGTTTAACTCAAACTATTTGCCAGGGACTTCAATATTATGGACATACCACTTCCGGCGACTACGTAGATACGCTTACCGCCAGTAATGGCTGTGACAGTGTTCGCACACTTCATCTAACAGTTGTGCCCGGGCCGGTAAATAACTTCTATGCCACCATTTGTGAAGGAACTAATTATATGGGCTACACGCAAACCGGCATATATACAGATACCTCGCAATCAGCAAATGGTTGCGACAGCTTTAACGTGCTGCATCTTACCGTTAAACCTCGTTCTATTTTAACCACTGATGTTTCCATTTGCAACGGCAGCTCTTACTTTGCCGGGGGAGCGTTACGTACAATTTCCGGTACTTTTGCAGATAGTCTTATTGCGACAAATGGGTGCGATTCAATACTGGTTACGAATCTAACGGTACGGCCAACTCCTTTTATCAATTTTGGTGGGCAAACAGGCCTTTGTTCCGGCAAAACTGATACACTGACCCCGGGAAATTTCACTTATTATTTTTGGCAGGATGGAAGTACTAACTACAATTATATTGTTAAAGACACAGGTGTGTATTGGGTAAAAGTTACCGACGTGTTTAACTGTACTGCCAGCGACACTGTGGCCATAAAAAATATATACCCACTTCCCACGCGTTTTTTGCCACGAACAGACACCGTTTGCCAGAACGATCAGGTGATTATAAATCCTATCAGCAGTTTTCAAAGCTACTTTTGGTCTACCGGCGCGACAACGTCGTCTATTGCTGCAACACCTGGCATGTATCAGTTGATTGTAAAAGACAGTCACGGCTGTGAAGGAGCCGACAGCATCGACATTATTCAAAAAAATTGCTTTACCGGTGTTTATTTGCCCAGCGCATTCACTCCTAATAATGATGGGCTGAATGACGTCTTCAGGGCCAGGATTTACGGCCAGGTGATTTCATTTTCTCTAAAAGTTTACAATCGTTTCGGTGCATTAATGTTTACGTCGACAAACCCGAATGATGGTTGGGATGGAAGTTTTAAGGGAAAGCTTTCAGACGCAGGTATTTTTGTGTGGCTGTGTTCGTATCAATTACAGGGCAATTCACCAGTTATTAAAAAAGGAAGCGTGGCCTTGATAAATTAGTCATTAAGTTCTGTTGTCACTGCTTTAACCTGTTGCCTTTTTTTTGTTCGGGCGAGCGATAAATTCTTGCCTGAAAGATTCATGAGACTGACAAATAATAAGACTGTGCCCATTTTTAAAACAAGTTTCTTATATTCCTGCAATTGATTGAGGCGCAATTACTCCAATAGTTTTAGAAGATTTTTTCCGCAGGGTTAGCTGCCTGGGAACTAGGCTTGTAATTTAATTCTTCCGCTTTTTTTCTAACCTTATCTTTCATCTTTTCGCTGATCGATGGATAGCCAGTCAGCGCACGTGACACATACGAACCGGAAATTCCCAGTTCTTTCGCCAGGTCATAAATAGTTACCCGCTTTCTTTTCATGAAATTTTATGGTTGATTGCTTCCGTTGTGTATCGCTATCTATATTTATAAATATTATCAAACGAAAATACAAGTAAATCGTTTTTTAAATAAAACATATCGATTTACTAATGTTCCCGATTGCTTTATACACAAAACATCCTTCCTTACCAAATGCATTTCAACCGATAAGATTCTACTTAACGAATATGCATTCTTGACGACCTGTTTTAAAAATTGGAGGGCGATTTCAGTCTTTTAAAAATCAACAATTTAAAATAGAATAAAGTGAAACAAATTTTTTGGTAATGGATTGCAAAATCTTATTTTTGGTCAGGGTGTTTACGCTCAAACAAACAGCATATATTCCTTTTAACGATTATCTTTTACAGCACAAAACCATGAGCCAAAGCTTGTTAGTGAGAAAGGATGTTCTTTTGACGCTATGTCTTCTATCTCGATACTTTTCGTCTTCTATCATTTGCAGGGTTTACCCAATTTTACCAGCAAAATTCCGAAACTGCATGAAGCAGAACTCACTGTTTCAATTGAATAATTACCACGCATGAAAAAACTGTTTTCATTTTTTTTGCTTTTCAACGTATTGGCAGCTTTTGGCCAGGGTAAGCCTGGTTTGAAATTATGGTACGATAAACCGGCTGGCGATACCTGGGAAAATGCCTTACCAATCGGCAATGGCATGCTGGGCGCGATGGTGTATGGAAATGTGGATACGGAAAAAATACAATTAAATGAGACAACCCTTTGGAGTGGAAGCCCCAACCGGAATGATAATCCCTTGGCTTTAGATTCTTTAGCGGAAATAAGAAGATTGATTTTTGCTGGCAAACAAAAGGAAGCGGAGAGTTTGGCGAATAGAGTCATCATCAGTAAAAAATCACAGGGCCAAATGTTTGAACCGCTTGGCAACCTGCTACTCTCATTTGATGATCATCAAAATTATTCAAATTATTACCGGGAACTTGATATTGAAAACGCCATTGAAAAAACCTCATATAAAGTTGGCGATATTGTTTTTACAAGAGAAGCCATCGCTTCTTTTCCGGACAGGCTCGTTGTTATGCACCTGACAGCAGGTAAGCCTCACAGCCTATCTTTTACAGCCACCTTTTCAACTCCCGAACCGAAAGCAACGATAACAACAAATTCTTCCAATGAGCTTACTATTGCCGGAACTACTATCGATCATGAAGGTGTGGCTGGAATGGTAAAATATAAAGGCATTGCAAAATTTAAGCTTTCAGGTGGCTCATTATCTGCAACTGGTACATCACTGCTGATAAAAAATGCCGATGAAGTCACTATTTACATTTCAGTAGCTACAAATTTTAAAAGCTATGCTGATGTGAGCGGTAATGAAAATTCAAAGGCTGAAGGCTTTTTAGTGAAAGGATATTCAAAATCTTTCGCCACTATTTTAAAAGGCCACATTGCGGCGTATAAAAAATATTTTGATCGCGTAAAGCTTGACCTGGGCACAACGGCTGCTGCTAATTTGCCAACCGATGAACGCTTGAAAAATTTTGCCAGCGCGAATGATCCGCAACTGGCCGCGCTCTATTACCAGTTCGGGCGTTATTTACTAATTTCTTCTTCGCAACCCGGTGGCCAACCGGCGAACCTCCAGGGAATTTGGAATAACAAATTGTACCCGCCATGGGATAGCAAATACACCATAAATATTAATGCTGAAATGAACTATTGGCCGGTTGATAAAACCAACCTGGCTGAGTTAGATGCACCGTTTATTCAAATGGTAAAAGATTTGGCAAAAACCGGACAGCAAACAGCTAAAGATATGTATGGTGCGCGGGGATGGATGGCGCATCACAACACAGATATATGGCGCGCAACCGGCGCTGTTGACGGAGCTTTTTGGGGCGCCTGGAGCAATGGCGGCGGCTGGATGAGTCAACACCTTTGGGATCATTATCTCTATAATGGCGACAAAGTTTTCCTTTCTTCAATCTATCCACTATTAAAAGGCGCGGCCTTGTTTTACGCGGATTATCTTATCGAACATCCCAAATATCACTGGCTGGTAATTTGCCCGGATGAATCACCGGAAAATGCTCCGGCAGCCCACCAGGGTTCCTCGCTGGATGCTGGTGTAACTATGACCAATCAAATCGTATTTGATGTTTTTTCTACCGCAATAAATGCTGCCAAAATTTTAAATAAAGATCCGGCTTTTGCAGATTCTTTACAAAACTTACGCGGCCGTTTGGCGCCCATGCAAATCGGCCAATACGGACAATTGCAGGAATGGTTAGATGATGTAGATGATCCGAAAGATCATCACCGGCACATCTCACACTTGTATGGTTTGTTTCCTTCCAATCAAATCTCACCCTATCGCACACCCGAATTGTACAGCGCTGCAAAAAATACGCTGCTCCAGCGCGGAGATGTATCAACAGGTTGGAGCATGGCCTGGAAAATAAATTGGTGGGCCAAAATGCTGGACGGCAATCACGCCTACAAACTTATTCAAAATCAGTTAAGCCCGGTGGGTACAAATGCCGGTGGCGGAGGCAGCTATAACAATTTATTTGATGCGCATCCGCCTTTTCAAATTGATGGAAATTTTGGATGTACCTCCGGCATTACAGAAATGCTGATGCAAAGTGAAGATGGTGACGTAAACCTTCTTCCTGCTTTGCCGGATGTGTGGGCACGCAAAGGCAGCATCAAAGGTTTGCGGGCAAGAGGTGGCTTCGACATAATAAATGTAAAATGGCAGCAAGGTAAAATCGTGAAAGCAGTAATAAAATCAAGCCTGGGTGGCAACCTGCGGCTGCGTGTACCCAACGAATTGAAGTATGAAAATGGCAGCCAACTTAAGATTGCAGTTGGTGAAAATGTAAATGGCTTTTATAAAACCGAATCAGGTAAGAAGCCGCTGATTTCAGAAAAAGCAACCGTCACGTTGCCTGAATTAAGCAAATCATTTGTGTATGATATATCAACAAAGCCGGGACAGGTAATAACGCTGGTACCTGAATGATTTGTTATGACCAGCGTTGAAAAGAGAAACGATTATGCTGATTAAAAAAAAACATACATGCTGACAAACTTTTTAAAATTAAATGCTTTACAAATGAATTGATTTTTAGGATGAGTTGTGTAAAATTCTTCACGCCGTTTTTTTGGTAGTTTAAGATTTTTGCGAAGTATACCTTGTCTGCCTTAAATCTCATTGCGCAATATTGTACAGGAGATTGCCTGGTATTTTCTTTCTGTTTTAAAAAGTCATTTTCATGGTAAAAAAAGCTTTGCATTTTTTTTGAACCTGGCAGATTGCTTTACAATTATTTCCAGGGATTCTTGAAATAATTTTTTAGGATAAATGATCATTAAAAAACTAAACGCTGGCAAAAAATACATCAACATTATTTAATAACTTTTTTCAATTTTTAAAAAACAATAAATATGAGAATTAAATTTTCCGTAATTGCTGTTGCAATTTTACTTACGAGTTTCAACTGTTTTGCGCAGGCAACACAGTCTGAAATAAAAGAAGACTTCAAACCTTCTGAATTAAATCAACCGGGGCAGGAGTACCCGCAGGTTAATTCACAAGGCTATGCGCGTTTTAAAATAATTGCCCCGGCGGCCGATAGCGTAAAAGTAAGTCTTGGCCTGGGCGGCAGGGGTGGCACCAGGCTTGCTAAAACTGCTGACGGCTCGTGGATGGGAACTACGGAAGGCCCGATGGATGAAGGGTTTCATTATTATCACCTAACGGTAGATAATGGTACATTTAACGATCCGGGTGCTAAAAATTATTACGGGTCTGTACGCTGGGAGAGTGGTATAGAAATTCCCGCGCACGACCAGGATTTTTATGCTTTAAAAAATGTGCCTCATGGAAATGTACAGCAGGTGCTATTTCCTTCGCCAAGCACGGGTACATCCCGCAGGGCATTTGTGTACACACCACCCGGTTACAACAAAAATTTAAAAAGTCGTTACCCTGTTCTATACCTGCAACATGGCTGGGGCGAAGATGAGACAGCCTGGAGTAACCAGGGCCACGCCAATTTGATTATGGATAACATGATCGCCGAAGGCAAAACAAAACCCTTCATCATTGTTATGACTTATGGGATGACAAACGAACTGAAATGGGGCCACATGAAAGAATTTAAAATTGAGCCTTTCCAAACTGTATTGGTTGATGAACTGGTACCATATATAGATGCGAACTTTCGTACCGTTGCAGATAAGTCGCATCGCGCCATGGCCGGCCTTTCAATGGGCGGCATGGAAACGCACATGATTACATTGAATAAGCCAAATGTTTTTTCCTACTACGCGCTTTTAAGCGGTGGCCTTTATACACCCGACGAACTGAAAGCCCAGTCGAAACCTAAACTCGTTTTTATAAGTTGTGGCAGCCGCGAGCGGCCCGAAGCTGTAAACAATGCTGTGACTATATTGAAGGGAGCCGGCTATAATGCAGTATCATTCGTTTCTGAAAACACGGCGCATGAATTTCTTACCTGGCGCAGGAGCCTGCAGGAATTGGCACCACTTTTATTTACAAATTAATGCGTTTACGACAACTTATTTACAGTTGCGGCTTTGAGCTGGCAGCCGAGGGATGGATAACCAACATCGGGAAGCCGGCAAGCATTTACCTAACGGATGGCAAAAACGCCGGTGAACTGGTGGTAAAAATTATGGTGGATGGCTCGGCATACAAGCCCTTATTCAAAATAAATTAGGTTTGTAGCATTTTCAAAGTTTCAAGGCCTACAATATATGACTGGATAAAACATGGTAAATTAAAGCCCCGTAAAGTACGTTCCCGTCTCTATTTTCTTTGGAATGATATCCAGACGATGATTGAATCGTGATTCACTGTGCATAAATCTGCTACAAAAATTAGTAAATAATTAGTTGGGTAAAGTATCTTTGTAAGAACATGTTGCTCTTTGTAAGGTAGTGTAAGAAATTTAGAAAAAGCATAGTCAATTCAACTAAAAGTTCGACTAAAATACAAAACCCGGTACCAGAGCGGGTTTAAAGTATAACTTGCGGACCGGACGGGACTCGAACCCGCGACCTCCGCCGTGACAGGGCGGCATTCTAACCAACTGAACTACCGATCCAATTTTGTAATTCGGAGCGCGAAGATAATAAAATTTAAACTACAGCCATCATCAAATTTATTTTTTTACGCAGAAACCAACCAAATTGCCCGAATATCTCAACTTTAAATATCCTCATAAAAAAATCTCAAACGCTATATTTTGCCTTAACGAAAAATTTCAATTCTGAATTATTCGTTTTGTCCGGTATTTAATTTTCACAACGTAACTTTATTGCCTCAAAAAATAACTGGTAAATCTCTGATTGAAATTCTAATTTTTTAAACATATTATGTCCATAGCACTAAAAAGGCAATTCCTTGACTTTGAACAACCAATAAAAGAACTCTTTGAAGAGGTGGAAGAAAACAAAAGATTGGCTTCAAAAAATTCGAATCCGGAATATGATCCAATCATCAGGCAACTCGAAGATCGCATTCTCGTAAAAAGGAAAGAGATAACAGAACATCTTACGCCCTGGCAAAAGGTGCAACTTAGCAGGCATCCGGACCGGCCTTATACTTTGGAGTACATTTTAAAAATGTTTACCAATTTTATTGAGTTACATGGCGACCGGAATGTAAGAGATGATAAGGCAATGATTGGTGGCTTTGCACAACTGGATGGCGAAACTTTGATGGTGATCGGTCAGCAAAAAGGTACTAATACTAAAATGCGACAAATGCGAAATTTCGGAATGGCAAACCCGGAAGGTTACCGAAAAGCTTTGCGCTTAATGAAACTCGCAGAAAAATTTGACAAACCAATACTTACTTTAATTGATACGCCCGGGGCTTTTCCGGGGCTTGAAGCTGAAGAACGCGGGCAGGGAGAAGCAATCGCCCGAAATATTTATGAGATGTTGCGCCTGAAAGTGCCTGTAATATGTGTAATTATAGGTGAAGGAGCAAGCGGGGGAGCGCTGGGAATTGGTGTAGGTGATAAAGTACTGATGATGGAAAATACCTGGTACTCGGTAATTTCGCCTGAAAGTTGCAGTAGTATTTTATGGCATAGCTGGGAAAAGAAAGAAGTTGCGGCAGAGCAATTGAGACTTACGCCGGATGACATGCTAAGGTTTGGACTTGTTGAAGGAATAATCCCCGAGCCAATTGGTGGCGCTCATTGGAATTATGACGAGGCTGCGGCAAATTTAAAGGCTTATATAAAACCAATTATCAGCAATCTGAAAAAAATTCCTGCAGAAGAAAGAATCAATCAAAGAATAGAGAAATTTAGGAAAATGGGATTTTGGGATGAAGACTAATTACTGTTGGCTTTTTTATTACTATTTTGAGGACTGGTTAAAAAATAAATCCATTTTAGAATTCTAAATTCTCTACTGCCAAATTAAATTTCAGATAATTTTTATGTCGTTGAAAAATACTTTACATGGTACCGGGGTCGCAATAATTACTCCCTTTAAAAGTAATTTGCAGGTTGATTATGAAGCGCTTGAAAAATTGATTGACTATATCATAAAAAACGGTGTTGAATATTTGGTAACGCTGGGCACTACTGGCGAAACTCCTACTCTTACCAAAGAGGAAATGGTTGATATAATGCACTTCACTTTTGAGAAAGTTGATAATCGTGTACCCGTTGTCGTTGGTATCGGCGGTAACAACACTTCAGAAATCGTAGAAAACCTGGAAAATTTTTCTCTGGATAAAGCAGTGGCCGTATTAAGCTCGAGCCCCAATTATAACAAACCTTCCCAGGAAGGAATTTTTCAGCATTACAAAAAATTGGCCGAGGCCTCACCTAAACCAGTGTTGCTTTATAATGTGCCCGGCAGAACCGGCAGCAATATTAATGCAGAAACAACTTTGCGGCTGGCGAACGAATGTGAAAATATCGCAGGTATTAAAGAAGCGAGTGGTAATATGATTCAGTGCATGCACATTTTAAAAAGCAGGCCTGAAGATTTTTTAGTTGTTAGCGGTGATGATCACCTTGCGTTGCCTTTAATTGCATGTGGAACGGATGGCGTTATAAGCGTTGCGGCTAATTGTTTTCCGAAAGATTTTTCCGAACTGATCCGTTGTGCTCTATCGCTAAGTTTTCATAAAGCAAAAAAACTTCAGTACAGTTTACTACAAGGTATAGATCTGTTGTTTGCCGAGAATAATCCTGCGGGAGTAAAATGTTTTCTTGCAGAAATGGGTATAATAGAAAATATTTTGAGGCTTCCACTTGTGCCATTAAGCCCATCGCTCCATCAAAAAGTAAAGGAATTTATTTCGAAAAATGCTGTGCATGTGTAAAGCAATTTTTCCCGAAAAAATTTTCTCAATCTTTATAATTCTTAAATGAAATAGCAGGCACCTTCTTCGGCGATATCAACATTTTTAAAGATTTCACTTGCCTCAATTTTAAAAACCTCCAGCGTTTCATACATTGAAGAAAAATGACCGAGCAATAATTTTTTTACTTCGCCCCTTTTTGCAATCATAGCAGCTTGCCTGGCAGTAGAGTGAAACCTGCTTATTGCCTTTTCTTCCAGTTCATGCAAGTATGTTGATTCATGATACAATAAATCAACGCCTTTTATTTTTTCTGCCAGTTCATCAAAATAGCAAGTGTCTGCGCAAAATGCATATGATCTCGGTGGTGTTGCGGCAGTAGTAACCCATTCATTTTTAATTATTACATTGTTGTCTGAAAGGAAATCTTTTCCTTCGTGCAAGGTCTCATAAAAAGTAGCAGGGATATTATATTTCTTTATTTTTTTTGAATCAATCTTCCGAAGATTTTTCTTTTCTCTAAATAAAAATCCAAAGCACTCAATCCGGTGACGCACTTTAAAGCATTCAACGCTTATCTTTTTATCCTGGAAAATTATTTCTTCGTTTTCCAAAGCATGAAAAAATAATCCGTATGGTAGCGTAACATTTGAAACTTTAAATTGTAAATCAATAATTTCTTTTAATGCCGCAGGTGAATAAATATGAAGGTCGTTCACACGATGATTAAGCCCCAAACTGGTAAGCAAACCTATAAGGCCAAAATAATGATCGCCATGCAGATGCGAAATGAAAATATGATTTATTTTACTTCTCCTGATTTTATAATTGCTCATTTGCATTTGCGTCCCTTCGCCGCAATCAATTAGAAAAGTGTGATCAAGCGTTTGTAGAACCTGGGCAGTTGGGTGGCGATTGTGTGCCGGTACAGCGGAGTTATTTCCCAATATGGTAACTGAAAACAAGCGTATTTTTTTTAATAAATAAATTGATTTAAACAAAAGTTTTGACTGACACACATTACACCTGGTCAAACCATTCTACACTTTGGGATTTAAAAAAGCTCTCTTTCTATTTCTTCCATTTGAACGATATCCCATGCCTCAGTTTCGGTAGGCGTTGTATTCATAAACTCCAGCAATTTTTTTTCATCAAGGAAATTTTCGATCACCGGTGATAAATTACTTAGCACCATAGAACAATTCGCGTTATAAAATGTATCTTGAATAGCAACGAGTTCTGTAGCTACAGATTCATCAATTTGACGAACATTTTCAAAATTTACGATAATATTTTTAACTGGATTATTTAGATAGGGTAGCAGCGTTTGATTCATATTTTCTGTCATATTAGCAGATAAAATGTGTTCTTCGAAAGTAATGACGTGAAATTTCTCTTTGGTATTAATTTTGACTTTCATTGGGTATTAATTTAGCAAGCACGTGAAGTATACCAGATCTTAGAATTTCAAAGATATTAAAAGTAAAAGGTCTAAAGAGTTTAAAAGTTTAATATGATTTGCAATTTTTCAAAAAAAAGATGTTATGTTAAACAATAAAATTTAATTGTGAAAGTTGAATAAATTAGAGTCTTATTTTTATTGCACTTTGTTTAATTTCTCTTTTTAATTTAAGTAGTCTTTCTCTTTTTTAAAGTTTAACGATGTTTTCAACACACTGTGCATTGTTTTTAGAAACCGCGAATAGAATTTATTCGTTATTATTGTATAGTACTAAATTGTTTTAAATGGACAACAATTTTTCAGCTCAAGTAAAGGAAATCATCTCATATAGCAGGGAAGAGGCTTTACGCCTCGGCAATGATTTTATAGGTACAGAACATCTTGTTCTTGGGCTTATAAGAGATGGCGAAAATACTGCGATCAAGATATTGAAATCTCTTAATGTAGATCTCTATGAACTCCGCAAGGAAATAGAGCTGGCAGTAAAGGATAAAACTGGTAAAAATATTGCCAATATTAATTCTCTGCCACTAACGAAGCAGGCAGAGAAGGTAATACGGATTACGGTTTTGGAAGCTAAGGCAAGTAAGAGCCCGCTTGTTGAAAGTGAACATCTTATGCTCTCTATTTTAAAAAATAAAGAGAATATTGCCACTCAAATCCTTAACCAGTTTGATGTAGATTACGACATGTTTAAAAATGAGTTGGGTTATGTGAAAACTGACCCTAAAGCAGAATTTCAGGATGATGAAGGTGAAGAGTTTGATGAGGAAAGAAAATCATACTCCCAACAGCGGTCTGCAAAAGGCGGCGCTGCAACACAGGCGAAATCTAAAACACCTGTTCTTGATAATTTTGGACGGGATATAACCAGGTTGGCTGAAATGGGAACTCTCGACCCTATCGTTGGGCGCGAAACTGAAATTGAACGCGTTTCACAGATTTTAAGCAGGCGCAAAAAGAACAATCCAATATTGATAGGAGAGCCCGGCGTGGGTAAAACAGCGATAGTAGAAGGTTTGGCTTTGCGCATTATTCAAAGAAAAGTGAGCAGGGTTCTCTTTGATAAAAGAGTGGTCTCACTTGATCTTGCGGCATTGGTGGCCGGAACCAAATATCGCGGCCAGTTTGAAGAAAGAATGAAAGCGATCATGAATGAATTGGAAAAAAACAGGGATGTTATTTTGTTCATTGATGAAATTCATACAATCGTAGGTGCCGGTGGCGCAAGTGGTTCATTGGATGCCTCTAATATATTTAAGCCGGCTTTAGCTCGTGGAGAGTTACAATGTATTGGTGCAAGCACTTTGGATGAATACAGAATGTATATTGAAAAAGATGGAGCTTTAGATCGTAGATTTCAAAAAGTAATGGTTGAACAGCCAAGTGTAGAAGAAACCATTGAAATTCTTACCAATATAAAGAGTAAGTATGAAGATTACCACAATGTTACTTACAGCGTTGATGCAATTGATGCATGCGTAAAGCTTAGCGACAGGTACATGACAGATAGATTATTGCCGGATAAGGCCATTGATGTTTTGGATGAGGTAGGGGCAAGGGTTCACCTTAAAAATATTAATGTGCCGGAGGAGGTAATTGCACTGGAGAAAAAGATTGATGACATTAAGCACGAAAAAAATAAGGTAGTAAAAAGCCAGCGATTTGAGGAAGCTGCCTCCCTTCGTGATACTGAAAAAAGATTGCAGGAAGAATTGGAGAAAGCGAAGTTAGATTGGGAGGAAGAGAGCAAACACAAACGTTATCCTATTGACGAAGAAGCAATTGCAGAAGTGGTGAGCATGATGACAGGAATTCCGGTAAAAAGAATGGTTCAGGCGGAAACTGAAAAATTGCGTAGGATGGCTACAGACCTTACAGGCGCTGTAGTTGGGCAAGATGAGGCTATCCAAAAAGTAGTCAAAGCAATTCAGCGTAACAGGGTTGGATTAAAAGATCCGAAAAAACCTATCGGAACATTTATTTTTTTAGGGCCAACCGGAGTAGGTAAAACTGAACTTGCCAGGGCTCTTGCAAGGTATATGTTTGACAGTGATGATTCTCTCATTCGTATTGATATGAGTGAGTACATGGAAAAATTCACCGTGTCAAGGCTTATCGGTGCGCCTCCGGGATATGTTGGATATGAAGAAGGCGGCCAACTAACGGAAAAGGTTAGACGCAAACCTTATTCGGTTATTCTCCTGGACGAAATTGAAAAGGCGCATCCTGATATTTATAATATTCTTTTGCAGGTTTTAGACGATGGACAGCTTACTGATGGTCTTGGAAGAAAGATTGATTTTAAGAATACAATGATCATCATGACATCAAACATTGGTGCCAGGCAATTGAAAGATTTTGGTGATGGCGTTGGTTTTACAACAGCCGCCAGGAACTCTAATTCTGAGGAAAATAATAAGGCGGTTATTGAAAAAGCGCTTAAGCGTACTTTTAGCCCCGAATTCTTAAACAGGATTGATGATGTGGTGATATTTAATCATCTTAGTGAAGACAATATATTTTCAATTATTGATATTCTAATGAAAGGTGTAACCAAACGCCTGCACAACCTCGGTTTGGTGTTGGAACTTACTGAAGAAGCGAAGAAATTTATCTCAGAAAAAGGATTTGACAGCCAATTCGGCGCAAGGCCTTTGCACAGGGCAATTCAAAAGTACCTGGAAGATCCTTTGGCTGAAGAAATATTGAATATGAATGTTAAAGCCGGCGATGTTTTAGTTGCAGGCCTCGATAAAGAAAATTCAAAAATAACTTTTGAAATTAAGGGTGGCGTTGTAAAAGAAGAACCTTCAAAAGCTTAAGCTTTACTTTATAGGGTTTAAGAATTAGTTTTCAATTTTAGTTTGTTTCGTTAAAATTGCCTTCTCAACTGGAGGCAATTTTTTTTTGTATTTTCCATTTTGCACTTCTTTTAATTTGTCTCATTTTTGTAGAATGGATGATAAAATTATTATTACTATTGACGGATGGTCTTCCTGCGGAAAAAGTACGTTAGCAAAGCAACTCGCCAAAAAATTAAAATATCTCTACATAGACAGTGGGGCGATGTACCGCGCAATTACTCTTTATTTTTTGAGAAATAATGTTGATTATAATAATGCCAGGGAAATAAAGGATGCACTTAAAAATATTACACTTGAATTTATTGTGAATGGTCATTCAAATCAATCAGAAATTTATTTGAATGGAGAAAACGTTGAGTATATTATACGCGATCTTATTATTGCAGAAAAAGTAAGTGAAGTTGCGGCTTTGAAAGATGTACGAACGTTTGCGGTACATGAGCAGCAAATGATGGGGAGTAATAAAGGCATTGTAATGGATGGAAGAGACATTGGCACTACGGTTTTCCCTCATGCAGAAGTCAAGATATTTATG
>JBBRSV010000030.1:0-39344 GCA_038245055.1 Chitinophagales bacterium
GCCTTTAGCTCCCGCAGAGATTCTTTAATTGCAAGTTGTTTGGGAAATGCCATAATAAATGATTTATATTATAGTCCAAATATACATAAAAAAAATGAAATAACAAATATTGGACTACTTATTATTTCATTTTGGTATAAAACCTAAATAAGCATGCTGCCGGTGTTGCAAATAATGCCTGGCATCTTCTATCCGCGCATATCCCGAACCAACAATTTCATTACCCGATAGTGCAACCATCAATTCAACGTTAGGGTTCTCAATCATTTCTTTCAAATCATAATAATTTATTTTTCCCTGCTTGAGGGTTGGGTCAAACGGGCGCTCAGAAAGGATGACGCCCTGCTCAAATTCCAGCAGTGTCTGCAAGTCTTCTTCAACGGCTGTGCGCACAATTATCTCATCCATTTAATTAAAGAGTTTTTTAATAATTTTAAAAACACGATTTACAAGGAAGAATTTTAGAAGATAAAATGGCCTTATTCTTTGAGGCTTTTCAGGTAAGCAATACTTTGAGGCACATGTTCATTTACAAAGTTACTTTCATCCTCTATGTAATAATGTTGAATGCCGAGTTTTTTAGATTCTCTGAGTATGTTAGGAATATCAATTTCGCCGGTACCAAGGCTCACATCATTTTCAACTGAAGTTCCCCCGCTTAAGTTTTTTACCGTTCCCTTTCTCATATCTTTTAAATGTATCAACTTCCAGCGATTACCATATTTTTTTAAAAGTGAAACAGGGTTGCCACCTCCAAATTGTATCCAAAAAATATCCATTTCAAAGGAGACATATTCAGGATTGGTATTTTTAATTAAATAATCCAGCAACGTTCCATTTTCATATGGCTGAAACTCATAGCCATGGGCGTGATAGCAAAAAGTAATGCCGCTATCTTTTAAAACTTTTCCTGCCTTATTAAAAACATCAACTGCATTTTTTGCATCGTCAATGGTGAAAGCGCCTTTATGAGGAATCCATGCGCACATCAAAAATTCCGCCCCAAGTTCTTTGGCAATGTGAGCTGCAGAATCGGGTGCCTTTATCAAATTGCCAAAATCAGTTCCGTAAGATGTAATATTGATGCCCCTGTCATTACATAATTTTTTGAAGGCTACGGGATCCATTCCCTCACTACCACCTTCCATTTCAGTAAATCCCATCATTTGAATGGTGTCCAGTGTTTTTGCCACATCTATGGGGAAGCTTTTTCTGAAAGTATAAGCCTCTACGCCCAGGGGTGCGGTGTACAATGGTTTACCGCTTTGAGCAAAAATATTTCCAACGGGAGAAAGAAATGAAACCAACAATACTGTCGTAAAAAGTTTATTCATGATGCTGTTTTAATTTAATTAAGAATGCAATCGTAGTGCATATGGCAAAAAAAAAATTTATTCAATGATTTATGCGAAATTATTAATCGATCATGCCTAAAAGTAAATGTACAATTCTCTTCTTTAAACCAGCCGTTCCGATACCAAAATTTTATTGCTGAATCTAAATTTATATAACCATATTTTTTAGGTATTCATGCCCCAATTCTGTCAGGTAAAGTGACATCACTTCTTTACCGGAAGCGGTGACGAAAATTTTAGTTGTCAATAATTTTCTTTCAATAAGCCCTTTTGCAGAACGTGTAGTTCCCACATCGCAGGGATCATCATCCATCAACTCTTTTTCGTGACAATCAAGTAATACATCTACCATTATTTTTGTAAGTGGCTTAATGGGCTTTGTAGTTTTCATCTTTATGAATGGCATTTTCGGTGTTTTTATCAGGGTTCTTACACGTTTCAGTTTTGGTAAGTAATCATGTTATTAAACATTTAATCATCATATATTACTTTTATAAATATCAATAAATGCACCATGTTTTACTGGCCCGTTTGTTTTTGAATAATAGGTATCAAATATTAAAAAATAAACCTTTAGAAAGTTGTAATTAAGTTTTGGGTGATGCACAAATAATATTTATATTTATTTTCCCTTTCAAGCCTGGGCCATCTCATTGGTCAACGCATGTATTGATATGTTTATAAAAGGAATTATGCCTGCAAAAAGCGAAGTAGAATTTAATACGGTGTTGCTGCAAATTGGAAACAATACCGGCATATGTGTGCCTGACGAATTAGTGGAAAAGTTGGGTGGTGGCAAAAGGCCAAAAGTAAAAGTAACGATGAATGATTTCACCTATAGAAGTTCGATTGCTTCAATGGCTGGGAAATTTATGATAGGTGTAAGCTCGGAGATCCGCAAAAAAACAGGAGTAAAGGGTGGAGATAAATTAAAGGTAGTATTGAAATTGGACGACGAGCCGCGGGAAGTTACTTTACCTGCTGAATTTGAAAGTGCCCTTGATCAGAATAAAAAAGCAAAAGCTTTCTTTGATCAATTATCATTTAGTAATAAACAGCGTTTTGTGTTACCAATTACACAAACGAAATCACCTGAAACTATGCAACGACGAATTCAAAAGGCAATTGAAGATCTTGCCAACGGTAAAAAATAGCGATCTTCCTTGCGCGCTCTTTTTAACGGACTTTTATGCAAAATGGAGCCAGGTAGAAAAATAGATTAAAATAATTCAACCGTCCATGTTCTTTGCCATTTTTCTCCTGCGTTTAATTTATTAATTCCTTCTTTGTTTACAAGCTGGTGATTATGATGAATATTATCTGCAATGCCACACCAGGGTTCAAGGCAAACGAACGGCGCATCTTTTGATGCCCAAATACCAAAGTAGGGAAACCCTTCGAAGTTGAAATTGAGGCCGTGTGGATCTTTATCAGAAAACAATTTTATTTGGTCGCTCTTAATATGTTTTAAAACAATTGCATCTTTATAAAATAATGACGGCTCAAGCTGCAATTCCTTTTTTTCTAGATGTATGGTTTCAGTTTCATCGCCTGTTAAGCCGTTATGCAAAACGTAGCGTTTCAAATTGTCATCATTATTGAACTTCAATTTGTAATCTTTGTATGGTAATTTTTCATTCAGAGGAACGCGAAATGCCGGGTGGCTGCCTGCTGAGAAATACAGGTCTTTATCATCAATATTTTCTACAATGTAAGTGCAGGAAAGTTCGTTATTTTTTATTTCATATTGCAAGCTGAAGACGAACTTAAATGGATAAACGCCAAGTGTTTCGGGGTCGCTTTGTAAACTAAGGGTTACCGCTTCGGCAGTTATTTTTTCAGCGACAAACAATTTATCTCTTGCGAATCCATGCCTTGATAATTGATATTCTTTATCATCATAAAAATATTTTCCATCTTTTAATTCGCCGATAATAGGAAATAAAACAGGCGAATGTTTCGCCCAATATTTTGCATCAGCCTGCCATAAATATTCAAGGCCATCTAATTGAATGCTTTGCAACTCTGCACCTTTTTCCTTGATTATTACTGAAAGGCGTTTGTTAGAAATTTTTATCATTCACCAAAATTACAGGTATCTGTTTTTATCGATTGCATTTCGTTGCTGAGATTTAATTTCCACGAAAAAGTATTGAAAGAATCAGGAGTAATCAACGGCTTTAAATCGCTTCGCCAATACGCCCGTTGCCAACGCCGGATTAATTTCTGCAATAAGAACTCCTTGTTTTCCATAAGGCTGAAAGGCAACACAATCGCCACCGGGCCCTATTAAAGAGGTGGCCGATTCCTGGAAACGCATTGCATAGTTTACGCTGGCAAAATAGATGGTATTTTCTATTGACCTCATCATCATTGCCTTTTCATAATAAGGATTTTCTTTGCTGCCCCATTCGTTTAAAACCGGCCCATTTGTATTACTGCCGGTACATTGTGGATGAAAAACAATTGCCGCACCGTGTTGCGCAGCCCACCGAACTGTTTCAGGATATCGAAAACCTTCGTGGCAAATTACAATGCCAAACTTTACACCATTTACCTCAAAAATATTTCTACTTTTTCCGGGTACCCAAATTGTATCTTCCGTTGGATCCAACTGGTTTTTTGTTTGATATCCCAGCACTTCACCTTTATCAGAAATAACAACGGCCACGTTGTACATATCATTATCATGATGCCAATCCATTGGAAGAATAACAGCAATAGAATTTTGTAGAGCCATAGTGCAAACTTTTTTCAATGCAACCATTAGTTGCCTGGCACTTTGTTTTTCAATATTAAATTCTTCTAAAGGATAGCCGGGAATATAGGATTCGGGAAAACAAATGATCTCCGCTTTTTCGGTCGATGCATCTTTTATAAGTTGTTCAATTTGTTGTAATCCATCGTCGACAGATTTTGGAAATGGTGGGGACGCTAAGGCAATTTTCATGTTGATAAGAATTGGAAAATGAAGATACCCTAAATTTTTTTTTCTCGCAAAGGCGCAATGAAAAAATTAAGCCGCCATGGTTATTCTTTGCGCCTTTATTTCCTTATGCCTCTTTGCGTGAAATGGCAATAAAATTTATAAAAATAAATTTAAAATGTTACCTATTTTTATGAGAATAATATTTACCCGGATAAAATTACCTCTTAGTCTTCGATGTTGGAAACCGCTTGAAAGTTTAAAACGTTGCTACTTTTCATTTACACCTTTGGTAAAAACATTTCAGTTTTAAAGAAATGTATTTATACAATTTTATAAATCTCAATTTGTGGATTAACCCCCAATTGCAATTATGAGCAACGTCATAAATGAGCCACATTCGATCAAATTTAAAAAGGAATTTACTTATAATAAGCAGGTGCCAACTTTTATAAGCAACAATGTTGGTGGTTCCGATGAAATAGCAAGATGGGTTTTAGACCTCAACGACATTTTGTATAAAGACGAGCCGCATGCGCCCATACTTTCTACCTCAATTATAAAAAAAATAACCGGCGAAAATGGCCCCAATAATAACCCGGTTTTGATTAAGACAGGTGCTTTAATTTATACTTCAGATAGCATTGTAAAATATTTTGACAAAAGAAGTTTGCCTTCAAAGAGATTGGTTCCTGATGACCCTCTAAAGAAGCAAGAGGTAATGGCTTTGTATGAACTTTTTACCGGCGATTATGATTATGAAATATCCCGTTATGTATATTCTTTAATGATTCCTCACCGGAGTTTCGCGACTTCAGTTTTTACAAAAAAAATTCCTGCCGGCGAAAGACTTACCTGCAAAATGAGCTATTCTTCTTTGTCTCGTATTTTAGAAAAAGATTTAAACCTGGCACAAAGTACTCCGGGCGAAAGGCTTGCATATATTAAAACAATTTTTAAGCAGGTTGATGATTTGCTTCTTGACGGACGAAGGTATTTAACCGGTGAAAAATTGACGCTTGCTGATATTGCATTTGCATCGGTTTCCGCGCCTTTGATAGTGCCTTACGAATTTGGTGGTGTAATACCATCGATCAATGACACACCCGATGAGCTTAGAAAAGCGATAAATGAATTAAGAACTACGGTGGCCGGGCAGTTTGTTTTGCGCTTATATTATCAGGACCGTCCGGCTATGCGTTCGCAAAAGGAAATTCCGAAAGATCCACATGCGATCGCTTTATTTTTCCAACGCATTCAATTATCAATGGGCAGGCGCAAGTCGGGGTTATTTTACTTTCTGCAAAAGAATTTTCCGGTTTTAAAGCTTCCGCTTTTTAAACTGATGACGGTAAATAGAAATGATTTATTAACGGAGTTATTATCCCGTGACGAAGACTTTACTGTTGAAGAAATTAACGCTAAAAAAATGTCTAATCAAAAGGGCGCATTTTTTTTAGGAATGGATAGAATGAATCCGCAGTTTGACAGGGAAAGAGATTTTGTGAGAAGAGCGACTAAAAAAGATGACCTCGATCTTATAAGAAATTTTGTAAGAACGGCAGCCGGTGAAATTACACAAGAAGCAGAAATATATGGAAGGTTAGATGTTGCTGATGATTTGTGCTTCCCGATTTTGGTACGGCTTATAGATTTTTATTTTGGTGTTCCGGCGCCGTCAGAAGCAAAAATGCGGGCCTGGCTGCGTGCGTTGTTTTATGATCTTTTTTTAAACTTTACCAACAATGAAGGCAAGCACCAAAAGGCCGTGGAAGCATCGCTTGAAAGAAAAGAATGGATATTGGAAATTATGAAAGACAGGAATCAAAACTTGAAAGATGGAGAAGTGTTAGAGGACAATATTTTGAACCGCCTTATAATTATGCAACAGGAAGATGGTAATAAATGGTTTGATGATGATGCGCTGCAACGTAATATTGGCGGACTTCTTACCGGCATACTAGAAACAACAAACAAGGCAAGTATTTTAGTTTTAGATGAATTATTTAATCGCCCGGCCATACTGTCCGGTGCTATTGAAACAGCCGGGGATAGGGATATGAAAAAAATGTATGGCTATGTTTCAGAGGCATTACGTTTTAATCCCGCGCAACCCGGAGTGATCCGCTTTAGCGAAAAAAAACAAACAATAAAAGGGAAGGGAAATAAAGAATACACCATTCCGGCCAAGACAAAAGTATTTGCACTTACTGCGGCGGCCATGTTTGATCCGGCCGCTTTTCCTGATCCAAAAACATTCAATCCCGGGCGTGATAGTGTTTTTATGAATTATGGCTTTGGCTTGCACGAATGTTATGGTAAATATATTAATGCAGTAACAATTTCAGAATTGGTTGCTGCAGTTCTCAGGTTAAAAAATGTGAGAAGGGAAAAAGGAAGAAGCGGGCAGGGGACAGGATTAAACGCAGGTCCTTTTCCAAATAATTTTGTTGTGGCTTTTGATTGACTTGTTGAATTGCGTGGAGCGGGATTTAATTATAATTGTTTACTGCTCACAATGAAAGAATAAAAAAAGGAAGATATTTATTTACCACATCCATAATCTTAAACCAGGTTATGATACGTGAATTGATTAATCATAAATGAAAAAAAATCAACCAAAATAATACCTGGGCAAAGATGCTAAATCAATAAAAAAAAATTAATGATTCAACAAAACCCATTAACACTTGTAACGCCGGTAAAAGCAGGAGAACGGGATTCACTGGACGCACAATTAAGCAAAATAAGAACAGGCTTGCAGCTTGGGCTGCCGCAGCAATTTGAAGAGCTTAACACCATTCATTATGCAAGGTGGATACTATTGGAGCCTAACGATGCTGATGGAACTCCTCAACCAGGCATCGGCTTGAGATTGGTTTTCTCTTCAGATTTTGATGGAGATGAAAGCGAACATTTAAACGATCTCTCAACAAAATCAGCTCAGTTTATGGATGGGATTTATTGCCATTGTGAGGGATATCCTTCGGCAAATGAAAGAACTCCGGCGAATAGAAAAAGTTATCTCGCGCAATGGCGCGTAAAACCATCGGCATTTTTTGCTGGTGCACCTGGCCGAACGTTGCCGCAAATAAGACAGGAAAATGAATTAAGAAATCACATATGGAACTTTATTAAAAACGGTAACTGGAATAATAAGTCTGCGAATGAAATTCATAATGCCGTTAAAGAAAATGTGCTGGCAACCCCTGGTTATGAGTGGGCAAAGCAGTCAACAAAAAATCCAAAAATCAAATGGCCCGGCATGATTTTCCTTGGGCTTATTTTATTGATTTTATTGCCGTTCATTATAATTTGGGTGCTTATTATTAATTTTTTCCTGGAGCCAAAAGATAAACCGCTTGGCCTTACACCGAGCCAGGTAGATGAAGCACACGTTAAAAAATTGGAAACGTACGAGGATTTGCAAAATCAAAATCAATTCACCCAGGTATTGGTTATGAAACCCGGAAAAATAAGGCTGATCACCTTGCAGGGTTTGATGTTATTTGCCAAAGCGCTGGTTAATAATTTATTTGTAAATGGAAAATTGATGGGCATACCTACCATCCACTTCGCAAGATGGGTGATGATAGATGATCAAAAACGGATGCTTTTTTTTAGCAATTTTGATGGAAGCTGGCAGCAATATCTTGGAGATTTTATTGATAAATCCGGTTGGGGATTAACAGGCATTTGGAGCAACACTCAAAAATTTCCAAAAACAAAATTCCTGTTTGCCGGTGGTGCGTATGATGAAGAACATTTTTTAGCGTGGAGCCGCTACTTCCAGGTGCCAACGGATGTTTGGTACTGCGCCTATCCACATCTTTCTATAAAAAATGTGATCAATAATTCGTACATAAGAAATGAATTATTTAAAGACCTTGATGCGAAACAAGCACAACAATTTTTAAAAAGATTTTAAAATAAATAAAATGGAATTAGAGTTAGAAGATATCCAGGGATATATCGTTCGGGGTTACAAATACATGATGCATTCAAGGTACATGTTGCTCAACGTTACCGATGCTGCGTTAGCAAAAAAATTTATTAAAAATAATGTGGGCGACATCACCAATGTAACCCATCATCCAACCGCGCATTGTTTAAATTTTGCTTTCACTGCACCAGGACTGAAAGCGTTCGGAATGGCCCAGGACAATCTTGACAATTTCACGCGCGAGTTTCGCGAAGGCATGACAACGGAACACCGCCAAAGATTGCTCGGAGACTTTGACAGCAGTGCGCCCGTTAATTGGCGCTGGGGTGGCCCGAAGAATGATGAAGTGCATATTTTGCTGATGGTGTTTGGAGCCAATAAAGAAATTGCTTTTAATTACGCTGATCAGTTAAAGCAACAATTTTTAAACTCAGGCTTGAAGGAAATTTTTTGCGTGGACGGCCAAACGTTACCATATAATAAAGAGCACTTTGGCTTTCGCGACGGAATATCCCAGCCGACCATTGGCGGAAGCGGCAGAAAAGGCCCTGAAGAACATCACATAAAAGCCGGTGAATTTTTAATGGGTTATAAAAATGAATATAATGTTTACCCCGATACGCCGGTTCTTGCAACGGTTCAGGGCGACACGAATATGCTTCCATTAGATGCTGCGGGAACGGGTAAACGCGATCTTGGCCGCAATGGATCTTACATGGTGATGCGCCAATTGCAACAAGACGTTGATGGTTATTGGACGTTTCTAAATGAACAAACTAAAAATGAAGACGGGACAATAAATTTTGAAGCAAGCACGAAACTCGCCGCGCAAATGATGGGACGATGGCCGAGCGGAGCGCCTGTTGTAAAGTATCCTGATAAAGACCCCGGCGGCATCAGCGATGACGATGATTTTCTTTATACTGAAAATGATCCCGAAGGATTGAAATGTCCGTTTGGATCTCATTTACGCAGAACAAATCCCCGGGACAGTTTTGAAGACAATAACGTTAAAGAATCATTGAGGCTTACACGAAGGCACCGTATTATGCGCCGCGCCAGGCTTTATGGTGATCCATATGTTGGCTCACCACTAAATCATTCACCTGATGGCGAGGTAGGATTGGTATTCACTTGTTTTAATGCGGACATATCCAGGCAATTTGAATTTATACAATACACATGGGCCAACTATCCAAAAACAAAGCAGCTTTATAATGACCCTGATCCAATTTGCGGCGTTCGTGAAAACCCCGGTCCCGGAACAGAACAGAACTTTACCATCCCAGGCGAGCCTGTAAATAAATATATAACCGGGCTTAAAAAATTTGTATTTACAAAAGGAGGCGCTTATTTCTTTTTTCCATCAATAACAACAATCAATTACCTGACAACAATTTAAGCGAATGACTGCAGACACTGTTTTCCAAATCACCACCATCATCGCTGCCGTGGGATGGATCGTTATTTTCATCCTAAGCCCTTTCTGGATGGGGTTCGACAAGTTTGTCGTCGGAATTGTCATCGTTATCCTGGCGATAATTTACACGTGGCTGAATGTTTCGAACTTTGACCCGACTATTCTGAAAAAGTTCAGCACATTGGAAGGAGTCGCAGAATTGTTTCAAAATAAAAATCTACTCACCGCTGCATGGGTTCACATTCTTGCTTTTGATCTTCTTTCCGCCACATGGATAAAAAATAATGCCGTGAAAAACGATATTGGCCACCTGGCCACAATACCGGCTTTAATATTTTCATGTATGCTCGGACCGTTAGGCTTCCTCATTTACCTGTTTACGCGCCTGCTAAAAACCAAAAATTATTTTATTGAAAATTTTAGTTAGGCAGTATTGTATTATTATCTGCTTTTTATTTTCACTCTGGTTAAACAGCGTCCTGATTAAAAAAGCTATATTTTTTATGGAAAATATCCACGGTATAAAAGCCAGCGCTGCTTAGGGCAATTATTTTGAGGGGAAGACTTAAGGCAGCTTCATATCCGGGGAAGGTGCTACTTATATGAAACGGTATTTTTTAAGCATCAATTGTTACAGATCCTTCATTTCTTATTTTACCAATTCAAATTTTAGTGTGAGTTTTTATAAACAGGTACGAAGGATTCGGGCAGCGTTTTCCTGTATCTTTATGTTTTAAAAGGTTGTTTGTTTATGAAGAGGTTTTATTATTTAATTTCCTTCCTGTTTTTTTTAAACTTTTCTTTTGCCCAGGGAACGGTGGAGGCAAATCTCTCAAGTAAAAAGGGGCGTGTAATACAAAAAAACCTTTCTGATTCTGCCTTGCTTGATTTGGTGCAAAAACAAACCATAAAATATTTTTGGGATTTCGGCCACCCGGTGAGTGGCATGGCAAGGGAAAGAAGTAATGAGGCATATGACTATGGGAATGAAGTTGTGACAACGGGAGGTACGGGCTTTGGTGTAATGGCTTTAATTGTTGGCGTTCAAAGAAAATGGATTGGAAGGGATACGGTGGCGAAGCGATTATTGAAAATGATCAATTTTCTTTCTAAAGCAGATTCCTATCACGGTGTATTTCCTCATTGGATGAATGGAGCCACGGGAAAAACGATAAAGTTTAGCCGTAAAGATGATGGGGCAGATCTCGTGGAAACTGCTTACTTGTTCCAGGGGCTGCTTTGCGCAAGGGAATATTTTAATGGAGATAACAATACCGAAAGGGAAATCAGGAACCGAATCGGCTGGCTTTGGAATGATGTTGAATGGGATTGGTTTACCCGCGGCGGCCAGGAAGTTTTGTACTGGCACTGGAGCCCAAATAATGGTTGGGCAATGAACTTTCCGTTGCGTGGTTATAATGAAACGCTGATCACCTACATTTTAGCCGCATCGGCTACTAATTATACCGTTACAGATAAAGTGTACAACCGCGGCTGGGCTATGAGTAATACTTTTTTTAATGGCAAAAAATATTACGGCTATACGTTACCGTTAGGTTTTGATTACGGAGGCCCGCTCTTCTTTGCACACTATTCTTTTTTGGGGCTTGATCCTAAAGGGCTAAAAGATAAATATGCTGATTACTGGGAGCAAAATCAAAATCAAACATTGATCAATCACGCTTATTGTATTGATAATCCGAAACATTACCAGGGATATGGCCCTAATTGTTGGGGGCTCACTGCAAGCGATAGCTACGTGGGGTATGCCGCCCATTCCCCCACGGAAGATTTAGGCGTTATTTCTCCTACAGCGGCCTTGTCTTCATTTCCCTACACACCGGATTTTTCTATGCAGGCGCTAAAACATTTTTACTTTGATTTGGGAGATAAGATATGGGGCGATTATGGATTTATTGACGGCTTTAGCGAATCGCATAATTGGTATGCAAAATCTTACCTTGCCATAGACGAAGGGCCAATTGTGGTGATGATTGAAAATTACAGAAGTGGTTTATTTTGGAAACTTTTTATGAATATACCGGACATTCAGAATGGTTTAAGAAAATTAGGTTTTAAAAGTCCTTTTTTAAAATAAATTGCCTTTGAAACAAATGAGATTTTTAAATTTCAATAATATAAATTTAGTGTTATGGAATACTTTCAAATGACGCAGCCGCTCATAAATAAGTACCACCGCGATGGTTATATAATTATCAGGAATTTTTTATCCGCAGAGGAAGCGCAAAAATTATACAGCATCGCCACCGAAGATGATACGATGAAGAAGCATGCTTTTGACTTGAATGACCAGGCTGGAAAAAAAACAAAATTATCATTATGGTATAAGCCTGGTAATGACACGTATGGTTTACTTACCAGGAGTAAACGAATTGTAAATTCTGTAAGTGAACTATTAGAAGGCGAAACTGCTTTATGTCATTTTCATAGTAAGCTGATGCAAAAGGAGCCTAAAGTTGGCGGCGCATGGGAATGGCACCAGGATTACGGATATTGGTATAAAAATGAATTTTTGCTGCCTGCTCAAATGATATCGGTCATGATAGCGATTACGGAAGCAAACAAAGAAAATGGATGCCTCCAGGTAATTAAAGGCTCGCATAAAATGGGTCGCATCGAACACGGTTTCGCTGGAGAGCAGGTTGGTGCTTCACAACATTATGTTGATCTTGCCTTGAAAACTATGGAACAAGTTTACGTAGAATTAAACGCTGGTGACGCATTGTTTTTTCATAGTAATTTGCTACATCGTTCAGAAGCAAACTTGTCCGATAATTCAAGATGGTCGTTAATCTCCGTTTACAATCGCGCAGGTAACGTTCCTTATAACGAACCTTCCCGAAGCAGCACTATCCCGATTGAAATAGTTGGAGACGATGCTATGATGCTCTCTGAAAAAGAAGCACTAGGCGATGTAAATAATTTTTTGGAAAAGGAAAAGGACGTCGCTTTGAAATAGAAAAAATAATAAATAAAAATTTTTAAACCAACATAATTTTACTTTATGAAATTAGCGATTCTTGGTGCGGGGTTTATATCCCGTTTTTATGCCGATGCCCTCGTTGCCCAACGAAGAAAAGATGTTATCGTCTCTGTCTATAGCCGGACTGAAGCAAATGCGAAGAAATTTGCTGACGATTATAACATACCTCACTTTACGACAAGCATGAAGGAATGTATAGAGCATGGCGACGTTGATGTAGTGATTATTGGGCTATCAAATGATATGCATCTTGAAGCTGTTTTGTTATGCGCCGCTGCGGGCAAACATGTATTATGCACCAAGCCGCTGGGGCGAAATGCAAAGGAAGCTTTGCAAATGTTGCAAGCGGTTGATAAGGCCAATGTAACCGGCGGATATCTTGAAGATTTATGTTATACGCCAAAATTTTTGAAAGCGCTTGCAACTATTAAAAGCGGAAGTATCGGTGAAATAACCTGGGCAAAAAGCAGGGAGACTCATCCGGGCCCGCACAGCGATTGGTTTTGGGATAAAGAAAAATCAGGAGGAGGCGCAATGGTTGACCTTGGTTGCCACTGCGTTGAGATTAGTAGAAACTTTATAGGCAAGAATAACAGGCCTGTTGAGGTGATGTGCTGGGCTGATACACGTGTGCATCCGATAGATGCTGAAGATAACGCGCTTGGTTGGGTGAAATATGAAAACGGTGCCATTGGGCAGTTTGAAGTAAGCTGGACTTTTCGCGGAGGCATGGACCTGAGAGACGAAGTGATGGGTACCGAAGGAACCATTTGGATCAATAATTTTTTACGCACCGGCTTTGAAATGTTTACTACGGGTAAGGCTGGTAGTTATGTTGCAGAAAAAGCTGAAAGTAATTCTGGATGGCTTTTTCCTGTAGGGGACGAAATAAATGAGTTGGGTTACAATCATATGTTTACGGATATGTTTGAAGCGATAGACAATAAAAGGCAGCCGAACGAAAATTTTTATGATGGGTATGTTGTTAACGCAATTCTTGATGCCGCTTATCTTTCAGCCAAAACAAAAAAATGGGAACCTGTTACATTGGAGCAATGGCGTGGCGTAGAAGAAAAAAAAGTTGCAAAAGAAATGAATAGTTACAATGATGAATATTATTTAATAAAAGAAGAAGTGCTTCCATCAGGTGAGAAAAAGTCCATCATTAAAAATAAAAAAACAGGTTCGATAGAAACGCGGTAAATGTTTCCCCAACAAAAATTTATGATAAGGAACTATTGCTTTGTGCAGACAGGAAGTAAAACGATTTTTTGGTCATCCACTTTATTTGTTTGCATTTTTTTTTGCTTTCAAGTAAGCACGGCGCAACAAAGAACTTATTGCAATCCGGTTAATATCGATTACGGTTATACGCCGATACCAAATTTTTCTGAATGGGGTCATCACCGGGCAACTGCGGATCCTGTAATTGTAAATTATAAAGATGATTTTTATTTGTTCTCTACCAACCAATGGGGCTATTGGTGGAGCAGTGATATGTTGCATTGGAATTTTATTTCAAAAAGATTTTTGCGTCCGTGGAATGCCGGATATGATGAGCTATGTGCACCTGCAATAGGTATTATTGGAGATACCATGATCGTTTTTGGCTCTACTTATACATCAAATTTTACAATTTGGATGAGTACGAATCCCAAGGCAAACGATTGGAAACCTTTGGTAGATTCATTTGATATCGGAGGTTGGGATCCTGATTTTTTTACCGACGATGATGGCAAGTTATACATGTACAATGGAAGCAGCAACAGGTATCCTTTGTATGGCATAGAACTGAATCGCAAAACCATGCAACCGGTTGGCACAAGAAAGGAAATGTATTTTTTAGAAGACTGGCGTTATGGATGGCAGCGTTTTGGCGAGCATATGGATAACACTTTTTTGGATCCCTTTATTGAAGGAGCGTGGATGACGAAACATAATAGCAAATATTATTTACAATATGGAGCACCTGGCACCGAGTTTAGTGGCTATGCTGATGGAGTGGTAGTGGGTGATCATCCGCTTGGTCCGTTTACGCCGCAATCGGATCCGTTATCATTTAAGCCGGGAGGTTTTGCAAGAGGCGCCGGCCACGGTTCTACGTTTAAAGACAACAAAAAGAACTGGTGGCTTGTTTCAACAATATCTATAGCTGTTAAAAATAATTTTGAAAGAAGATTAGGTATATGGCCCGCAGGATTTGATAAGGACGACGTAATGTGGTGCAATACAGCCTTTGGAGATTACCCGCATTATCTGCCTTATTCAGACAAAATGGATCCGGAGACTAATGGTTTTACAGGATGGATGTTATTGAATTATAAAACGCCGGTACAAGTTTCGTCTACCCTTGGTGGTTACCATGCAAACAATGCCGTGGATGAAAATTTAAAAACTTATTGGAGCGCCGCTTCCGGAGATAAAGGCGAATGGATACAAACCGACCTTGGAAAGGTTAGCACCGTAAATGCAGTTCAAATTAATTATGCCGACCAGGACGCTGAATTTTTAGGCAAGCAAACCGGCACTTATCATCAATACATTTTATACGCTTCAACTGATGGAAAAAAATGGAGTACATTAACGGATAAGTCTGATAATAAAACCGATGTGCCTCACGATTATATTGAGATTGAAAAACCAGTGCGGGTAAGATTTTTAAAACTCGTAAATATTCACATGCCCACGGGTAAGTTCGCAATTAGTGGTTTTAGAATATTTGGAAATGGTGGTGGAAGCAAACCCGATACCGTGAAAAATTTTATTGTGTTACGCACGGAAAAGGATAAACGAAGTGGATGGATAAAATGGCGGCCGGTAAATAATGCTTTTGCCTACAATATTTATTTGGGCACAGCACCTGGTAAGTTGTACAATTGCATTATGGTGTATGACGCGAATGAATATTGGCTTAAGACAATGGACAGGGAAAAGCCGTATTATTTTTGCATAGAAGCGATTAATGAAAACGGTGTTTCTGCCAGAACAAGCGTTATTAAAGTTGATTGAGTTATTGTTATAAAATAATGGTGACGATCTGCATCATACGCCCCTCTCCCTTGGAAGAGGGGTTGGGTGAGGCTCTAAATCTAAAAATTTAAATAAAGACGAATGAAAAAAACGATTGTTATTCTATTGCTAACATTTGGTGTATTGCTGACCGGCTATTCACAAAATAGCAATTCCAAAATGAAATCCTTCATTGATGCGTTGATGCAAAAAATGACGCTTGAAGAAAAGATCGGCCAATTAAATCTCCCTGGTGCGGGCGATATTACAACAGGCCAGGCCGCCAATTCTAATATCGCAAAGCAAATTAAAGAAGGAAAGGTAGGCGGGCTTTTCAATATAAAATCTGAGGAAAAAATTCATGATGTTCAGAAAGTAGCCGTTGAGCAAAGCAGGCTCAAAATTCCTTTAATATTTGGTATGGATGTCATCCATGGTTATCAAACCGTTTTCCCCATTCCCTTAGGCTTATCCTGCAGTTGGGATATGAATCTCATAGAAAGATCAGCAAGGATTGCAGCGCAGGAAGCAAGTGCCGATGGGATTTGCTGGACGTTTTCGCCAATGGTTGACATTTCCCGTGATCCGCGCTGGGGGCGAATTTCAGAAGGTTCAGGTGAAGACCCATATTTGGGCTCGCAAATTGCCAGGGCAATGGTAAGAGGTTACCAGGGTAATGATCTTTCAAAGAATAATACGATAATGGCCTGTGTGAAACACTTTGCATTGTATGGCGCGGCTGAAGGTGGCCGCGATTACAATACCACAGATATGAGCCATGTTAAAATGTTTAATGATTATTTGCCTCCTTACAAAGCCGCAATAGACGCAGGTGTCGGAAGTGTTATGGCCTCTTTTAATGAAGTAGATGGAGTGCCTGCTACTGCCAATAAATTTTTACTGACAGATGTGTTACGCAGCCAGTGGGGCTTTAAGGGTTTTGTGGTTACAGATTACACAGGCATTAATGAAATGGTGGCGCATGGCATCGGGGATTTACAAACCGTTTCCGCAAGGGCCTTGGTCGCTGGTATAGATATGGACATGGTAGGAGAAGGTTTTTTGAGCACTTTACAGCAATCTTTAAAACAGGGGAAAGTTACGCTTCAGCAAATAGATTTTGCCTGCAGAAAAATTCTTGAGGCAAAATATGAACTGGGTTTATTTGATGATCCTTATCGCTATTGTGATGCACAAAGAGCCAAAACAGAAATTTTTACTGAAGCAAATAAAAAAGAAGCGAGAGCAATTGCGGCGCAAAGTTTTGTGTTATTAAAAAATGATAAGAATATTTTGCCGCTGAAGAAATCGGGAACCATTGCCTTGATTGGGCCACTGGCAGATGCTAAGGAAAACATGACGGGCACGTGGAGTGTTGCCGCAGATCTCACTACGCCGATATCTGTTTTACAGGGTTTGAAAAATGTAGCAGGTAGCGATGTAAATATATTGTATGCAAGAGGCGCTAACTTATCCGGCGATAGCTTATTTGATGTAAGAGCGGGAATGTTTGGAAAATCCTTTAACCACGATGCCAGGCCAGCCAGGGAAATTATTGATGAAGCCTTGGCTGTTGCAGCTAAAAGCGATGTGATTGTTGCCGCCCTGGGAGAATCAGCAGAAATGTCTGGTGAAAGCAGCAGCCGGAGTAATATCAATATCCCGGATACCCA
Source organism: Chitinophagales bacterium (assembly GCA_038245055.1). Lineage (GTDB taxonomy): Bacteria > Bacteroidota > Bacteroidia > Chitinophagales > Chitinophagaceae > Ginsengibacter. The sequence goes on from JBBRSV010000030.1 coordinate 17,331, forward strand.
GGAAGATCTCTTAAAGGCTTTAGTAAAAACGGGTAAACCAGTGGTACTGGTTTTATTTACAGGAAGGCCGCTCACGCTTAAATGGGAACAGGATAATGTACCAGCAATCTTAAATGTTTGGTTTGGCGGTAGTGAAGCCGGAAACGCAATTGGAGACGTTTTGTTTGGTAACGTAAATCCTTCCGGTAAGCTCACCACTACGTTCCCTCAAAACGTTGGACAGATACCGCTTTATTACGCCCATAAAAATACAGGCCGTCCTCTCGAAGAAGGTAAATGGTTTTCAAAATTTCGTTCAAACTATTTAGACGTATCAAATGATCCTGTATACCCTTTCGGTTTTGGCTTAAGCTACAGCGCTTTTCAATATAGTGATATTACACTCAGTGATACCTTAATGAAAGGCAATAAAACATTGAAAGCTTCCGTAACAGTAACGAATAATGGAACTGTGGAAGGCAAAGAAACGGTTCAGTTATATATGAGAGATGTTGTAGGAAGTATTACCAGACCTGTAGAAGAATTAAAAGGATTTCAAAAGATTGATGTAAAACCGGGTGAATCCAAAACAGTTTCGTTTAATATTTCCACCAATGATCTGAAATTTTACAATGGCGATCTGAAATATGATTGGGAGCCTGGTAAATTTATTGTTATGATTGGAGGAAATTCCAGGGATGTGAAAAAAGCGGCCGTCAATTGGGCTAAGTAATCAAAAAGATACCTTGACCATCTTGATATCAATTTAATTCTATGAAAAAAAGCAAAATCTTTTTTAGTATTTTTTTGGGCTGTTTCATTTGCATACTTTTTTCCTGTACAAAAGCTTCTTCCTCTGGCGGAGGAAATAACAACCCACTGCCTGTGCCACCGGTACCACCACCAGTAGGTACCAATGATATGGATTTCTGGCTTACTAAAAATGATCAATCAGTTTTATTGCAGAAACAATCTGTTGTTCTTTCTTTTGGTACAACAGCAAACACGAATGCAAATATTGATGTGGACACAACACAAACTTTTCAAACCATAGATGGCTTTGGATTTACGCTGACCGGTGGCAGCGCTTATGTTATCGATAAGCTCGATGCCACTACCAAACTAAATCTATTAAAGGAACTTTTTGGAAATGATAATACTTCCATTGGTATCAGTTATTTGCGCATTAGCATTGGCGCTTCAGATCTTAATGCTTCCGTTTTTAGTTATGATGATGTGGCTGCAGGGCAAACTGATTTAAGCCTCGCTCATTTCAGCCTTGATCCCGACCAGGCAGATGTAATACCATTATTAAAAGAAATCTTATCAATCAATCCTTACGTTAAAATTTTGGCAGTTCCCTGGAGTGCACCAACATGGATGAAGGATAATAACAATACGGTTGGTGGCAGTTTACAAACCCAATATTATAATGTGTATGCTCAATATTTTGTAAAATATATTCAGCAAATGAAGGATAACGGTGTTGTCATAGACGCAGTTGCGCCGCAAAATGAACCGCTAAACCCGAACAATAATCCCAGTTTAGTTATGACGGCAGCACAACAAACTGATTTTATTAAAAATGCTCTTGGGCCTGCCTTCCAGGCTGCCGGACTTACCACAAAAATTATTACTTACGATCATAATTGTGATCGCCCCGATTACCCGATTGCCGTGTTAAGTAATCCTGCAGCCAACGCTTTTGTAGATGGCTCAGCCTTTCACTTGTATAACGGTAACATCAGTGCATTATCGCAGGTTCATGATGCGTTTCCTGGTAAGGCAGTTTATTTTACAGAACAATGGACGTCTTCAACCGGGGATTTTGGCGGCGATTTGAAATGGCACGTGAAAAATGTAATTATCGGATCTATGCGAAACTGGAGCCGCGTTGCGTTGGAATGGAATTTAGCTAATGACCCAACTTACAATCCACATACACCCGGCGGCTGCACGCAATGCAAAGGCGCATTGACCATTGGTACAACAGTAGCAAGAAATGTTGGGTATTATATTGTTGCTCATGCTTCCAAATTTGTTCCGGCAGGTTCTGTAAGAATTGGAAGTAACAATGCGGGAAATCTTCAGACGGTAGCATTCAAAACACCTGCTGGAAGAAAAGTATTGATTGTAGAAAATGACGGTGATAGCGATGCAACTTTTAATATCAGCATTAATAATAAGTGGACACAAACAACATTAACAGCGGGCGCTGTAGGTACCTATTTATGGGATTAAGCAATTTAAAATTTTAATAAATTATCAATGAAAAAGCTCTCTTTAATTTTAATTTTCTCAGGAATTACGTTTGGTTTTGCGCAAAGCAACACAGTTTCAATTAAGGCAAAACCTTATAATATTTCTGGTAAAAAGGTAATAGTTTATACTACTGCGGATAATAGTTCTTACCGGCTTTCGCCAACGGATACGGTAACCTTTAAGAAGATGGGCCAACCTTTTGAGACGCAAATTTGTGTGTTTGTCGATCCATCTAAAACATTCCAGTCTATTTTGGGAATTGGCGGCGCATTGACTGACGCTTCCGCTGAAACATTTTATAAACTTCCGAAAGACAAACAAAAAGAGTTGTTAACTGCCTACTATGACGTTAATAACGGCATCGGCTACACGCTTGCCCGAACAAATATTCAAAGCTGCGATTTTAGCAGTGATAGCTATAGTTACGTTACTGCGAACGATAAAGAGCTTAAAACATTTAATGTTGACCATGATAAGAAATTCCGTATTCCATTCATAAAGGAGGCAATTGCTGCTGCCGGAGGAAAGCTTACATTATTTGCCAGCCCCTGGAGTCCTCCGGCATTTATGAAGGACAACAACGATGTGCTGCATGGCGGAAAATTGTTGCCGGCATTTGACCAGAGTTGGGCAAATTTTTATGGCAAATTTATTAACGCCTATGAAAAGTTGGGCATACCAGTTTGGGGTATTACGATTCAAAATGAACCCATGGCAAAACAAACCTGGGAATCGTGTATTTATACTGCGGAAGAAGAAAGGGATTTTTTGAAAAATTATCTCGGTCCTACGATGCAAAAAAATGGATTGGGTAATAAGAAAATTATTGTTTGGGATCATAACCGCGATTTAATTTATCAAAGAGCAAGCACAATACTCGAAGATCCTGCAGCGGCTAAATACGCATGGGGTGTGGGTTTCCATTGGTACGAAGACTGGAGTGGCGGCGACCAGGTTTTTGAGAACGTTGAAAGAGTACACGAAAGTTTCCCAGGTAAGAACCTTCTATTTACAGAAGGCTGTAACGGTCCTTTTAAATTAGATCAGTTAAAAGATTGGAAGTTAGGCGAACGCTATGGCCGCACTATGATTCATGATTTTAATGCGGGAAGTGTTGGCTGGACAGACTGGAATATCTTATTAGACGAGACTGGTGGACCAAACCACGTTGGTAATTTCTGCTTTGCTCCTGTTCATGCAATTACTTCAACAGGTGAATTAGTATACACAAATTCTTATTATTATATTGGCCATTTTTCAAAATTCGTGAGGCCGGGTGCCAAAAGAATTAGCGCCGCGCCAAGCAGGAGCCCTTTGCAAACAACTGCTTTTATAAATACGAATGGCAAAATTGCAGTCATCGTTATGAACCAGACTGATAAAAAAATAGACTACAATTTATGGATAGCAGGGCAAACTGCGCCCGTTACCAGCTTGCCGCATTCAATTGCTACGCTCGTTTTTTAAAAGCATAGGAGATTGACAATAAAATAGTATGAAAATTTATGCGGGAATGTAAATTAGTCGTGCCCTTGTAATTTTACAAGCTTGTTATAGATTCCTAATAATAAAAATGGCGCGGCCCATTGTCCGATAAAAAGACTGTTGTGTTTATTTCCGCTGAATTTAAGCGCAAGTGAAACGCCCATTGAGCCTAATGCTGCCCAAAGAAAAACGTCTGATGGAATTTTGGCGGTTTGTTCTTCAATAGATTTTGCCAATTGGCCTTCTTTATGCCCGGGATTTTTAATTTCGTCCATGATGTTTGGTTAAGGTGTTTTTGAATTTTGTTATTAATACAATCTTTAAACAGCACCCAATAAACTTTGTTCGGAGAAAAAACAATTATTAAAAATAACGGAACTAAATGCCGGTTTAAGATAAGTTCTTCGATTTATGAAATTGGTCATTGTTCAAAATAGACAGCTAAAAATTGCGAACGCTTTTAAACAGAATATGGTAAAATTATGGTTCTTGATCACAGATACCATTCATACTAATTATTTGATTGTCTTTGAATTCAACCTATAAAATATTTACCTTGGAAGGAGATTCATTTGTTCCTGTTTTGTGTAAAGATTTACGCAGAGATTATACAGAATCATTATGGAGAAATTAATAAAAACAGGCCGGGCATTCTACGGTTTCGGTATTGCCGGAATTGGAGTGCAACAATTTATTTACGGTGGCTTTCGTCCCGTTCTTCTACCCGAATTACCTTCATGGGTTCCATGGCAATTTGCATGGGCTTACGCGGTCGGAGCATTGTTAATTTTTGCAGGAGCCTTAATTATTTTTAGTGCAAATGCCAGAAAAACCGCCACCATGCTGGGGTTAGCCTTCCTCTTCTTATTTTTATTTTTCCAGGTTACTTATCAGCTTTTCTTTAGTCCTTATTCTTTTAATATCGGACTTTGGACAGACCCACTTAAAGAGCTGGCGTTTTGCGGGGGAGCGTTCTTAATTGCAAATTCCTATGAAAAGAATAAGGCCGTCACACGAAAGACCACTTATCAAATCTTCTTGGAAGCCCTGCTTTCTTTTGGCAATATTTTCTTTGCTATTACAATGATTGTCTTCGGCATCGATCATTTTATTTATACGAAATTCGTAGCAACCCTTGTCCCTGCATGGATGCCTGGTCATATTTTCTGGACGTATTTTGCCGGCACTGCCCTGATTGGCTCGGGTGTTTGTATTGCCTTAAATTTTAGATTAAAATTGATCGGTATGCTCCTCGGCATCATGCTATTTATTTGGTTCGTAATTCTTCATATTCCCCGCGCAATTGCCGATCCGTATGTGGATAAAGGTAACGAAGTTACCAGCGTATTTGAGGCGCTCGCCTTTAGTGGTATTGCCTTCGTAATTGCGTGTATGCCTTGGGGTAAGGCGAGGAGATTTAGGGTGGGGTAAGTACCTGTTACTTTAATTTATTCTAGTTCTTTTGGCTTGCCTTCGCCTTTAAATAACTGGAGCTTTCTTCTGTAATATTGAAGAGTGATGCATTACAAGACTGACTTAACAATGATGACGAGGCAGATGCTGATGCTGATAGTAATGTAAAGTTCATATAAAGACTTAAAAATGTTCCGGAAGGTACCACAAAAGCTAAAACGTGACTGCCCATGAAAAATCCTGACTTCATCATTTTCTTACAAAATAGAAGTTTATCCTGCTGAAAGGCTTACTGGCGTTGGCTTGTCGTTTCAATTTTGGGTGTCTCAATGATTTTTATAAAAGCGATTTCAATTTTATTTATGCAATTCTCAGAACCTTTAATATTAAAAAATACTATTTCCCCTCTTTTTTCTTACTGACATTATGAGGACGACTATTTTCTGGGTTTCCTATTGATGAAGTCGGGAAAAATAATTCCTGCAGGATTTAATAAAAAATAGGCGGAAGAACCTACATTTATCCTAAACGTTTTTTTCATATGTCTCCGATCATAAAAATACTGGTACTCGAGTGCAACGTGGCACATGTGACAGCTATTTGCCAGAGGTTACAGGAGGCAAAGATGAATTTTGAAATAAAAGCAGTTAGTAATAAAGCTTCCTACATCGGCGAGTTGGATACATTCGGGCCGGATGTGATCCTGGCGAATCACCATGTAAAAGACATGGATGCGGCGCAAGCCCTTGAGTTAAACATTGGAGGAAAATATGAAATCCCTTTTATCCTTGTCACTGATAAAGTAAATGAATTATTTGCAGTTAAAATGATGAAGTTGGGCTCAGCCGATTACCTGTTAAAGGAAGATCTTTCCAGCCTTTCGTATAGTATACAAATGGCATTAAGGCAGGAAAAATCCGTCGCGAATAAGCGAAGAAAAAAAGAGAACGAACTGTTACAAAAAAGTTTGTCGCGAAACGCAGCTTTTTTAAATGCTATTCCTGACATGATTTTCGTAATAGATCGTTCAGGGATTTTTACAGATTTCCAGGCTTCGCGGGGGATGGCCACCAAGACCAGCCATGAGCATTTTCTTGGAAAAAATTGTACCGAACTACTTCCCCCGTCACTGGCAGCTGAAACGCTAAAGAATATTGCATTAGTGCTGGATAGGGGAGCGATGCCCATACATGAATACCAAATGGATTTTCCGGACGGTATCCATGATTATGAGGCCCGTTATGCTGCCATAAATAAAAACGAAGTGCTTGCCATTGTGAGGAATATAACCCTTCAAAAACAGGCCGAACAAAAAATTTTTAAAGAAAAGGAGCTTTCTGAATCAATAATAAATAGTTTACCAGGCATATTCTACCTGTGTAACCATGAAAGAAAGTTTTTAAGATGGAATAAAAACTGGGAGGACATATCAGGCTACACCCCCGGAGAAATAAGCCAGATGCACCCTCAACTCTTTTTTGATGTTAGCGACAGACAATTAGTTTCTGAAAAAGCTTTGAATGTTTTTAAATCGGGACGAGATACATTAAGGGCTAACTTTTTGCTGAAATCCGGTAAAACGGTTCCCTATTTTTTCACGGGCCAAAGAATTGCTTACAAAAATCAACCTTGTATGATTGGGGTCGGTATAGACTTGTCAGAGTTAACGATGGCCCAGGATGCCTTACGCAAGAAGGAGGAGAAATTGCGTACACTGGTAGAGCAGGCATCAGACGGTATTAGCATAGCTGATGAGAACTATCGGTTTATAGAAGTAAACAACAAATTTTGCCAGATGCTGGGTTACTCCCGGGAAGAACTGCTTCAATTGAAAATGACAGATGTAGCAGCCCTGAGGGCCTCAGACAGCCCTCTAAGGTTTAATGAAATAAAACAAGGGAATTCAATATTATCGGAAAGGTATCTTATTAGAAAAGACGGTTCGATGCTCCCCGTTGAAATAAGCGCTTCCAAGATGCAGCAGAAGTACTACCTGAGTTTTGTAAGAGATATAACGGAACGGAAGAGAACTCAGGAAATTCTTGCCGGAGAAAAAGAAGTGATGGAAATGTTAGCAACAGGCAGTTCTTTAAAAGAAATCCTGCACAAAATAGCCCTGAATTATGAATCGCTTTGTCCCAATACTATTTGTTCCATTTTACTGCTAAACAAAGAAAAGACTGCTTTAATACATGGCGCCGCCCCCAGTTTACCGGAAGCTTATTATAATAGCGTTAATCGTGTAGATATCGGCCCCGAATGTAGTTCCTGCGGAACTGCTGTATTTAGAAAAGAAAGAGTAATAGTAGCAGATATTGCCAGCGATCCATTATGGGCAAAATTTTGCGAGGTACCCCTGCGCTATGGATTGAAATCCTGCTGGTCCAGCCCGATATTTGATAAAGATCTAAACGTGCTGGGAACGTTTGGTATTTACAGCAAACAGGCCCGAAACCCCGGGGAGGAAGAGTTACGGCAGGTGGACCGTTCTATCAACCTGGTAAAAATTGCCATCGAACACCGGAGGAATGAAATTGAATTAAAAGAAAGCGAAGAAAAATTTCGCACGCTGGTAGAACGTATTTCAGATGCATTTGTGGCGGTTGATACAAACTGGAATTATACCTACGTGAATAAGAAAGCGGGAGAATTATTAGGTCGCGATGCCGATTACCTGGTTGGCAAAAACATCCGGAACGAATTTCCTGAAGCTATTAACAAGTCATTTCACGGGGCTTACACTAAAGCCATGAAGGAACAAAGACAACTCACCTTGTCTGAATATTTTCCAACTTTTGACAAGTGGTTCGAAAACAGCCTCTACCCATCCCCTGGCGGACTTTCTGTTTATTTCAAAGATATTACCCAACAGAAGCTAGGCGAGCAAAAAATAATCAAAAGTAATAGGTTGTACTATTTTCTCAGCCAGTTTAACCAGATGATTGTATATGCGGGTGATGAAAAAACATTATTTAAAGAGGCCTGTAAAATCGCCGTAAATATCGGTGAATTCAAAATGGCGTGGATAGGCATCATTAATAAAGAGACGCTCGACCTGGAGCCCTATGTTTTTGACGGCGCAGAATTCGGCTATCTTTCTGAAATTAAAGTTAAGGCCGATAGTTCGGTACCTGAGGGGCAAGGGCCTTCAGGAACTTCAATAGCCGAAGGCAAAACAGTAATTTGTAATGATATAGAAACTGATCCTAAAATGGGCATTTGGAAAATTCCGGCCATTAAAAGAAAATATCACTCTAGTATAGGCCTCCCTATAAAGAAATTTGGAAAAGTAATCGGTGCATTTTCTTTATATTCAGTTACGAAAAACTTTTTCGATGAAGAAGAAATAGCACTGCTGGAAGGGGCTACGAGGAATATATCTTTTGCACTGGAAGTTCTTGAAAAAGGTGCGTTGCAGAAGAAAGCCGAGGAAGAATTGATTAAATCAAGCCGGCAATTTAAGAGCCTGGTAGAAAATATATCCGGTGTTTATTGGGTAAATAACCTGGATACTTATGAGACAGTTTATATCAGCCCTTCGTATGAAGCAATATGGGGAAGAAAATGCGAAGATCTTTACCGTAATCCTTCTGATTTTATAAATGCTGTACATGCTGATGATAAAGAAATGCTATTGGAGGCTTATCAAAATATTGCCGCCACGCTTAGAACGAATATTACCTACAGGATCATAAGGCCTGAAGGCACGATAAGGTGGATATCAGTAAAAACAAATGTTGTTGCCGAAAATGATGGTACCAAACTTGAATATGGCTATGCAGAAGATATTACCGAAAGGAAGATGGTAGAAAGCGAACTGGCTGAGAGTGAAAACAGGTTAAAAACCATACTGCAAAATGAACCCGAGTGCGTGCAGGTGATGGATAAATACGGTCACTTGCTTGACATGAACCCTGCTGGCATTGCGATGATTGAGGCAGACAATCTTCAAATGGTTAAAGGAAAGAAAATAGTAAGTATTATAAAGGAACCCTATAGGGCAACTTTTACTAAATTAGTAGAAAATGTTTTTGAGGGTAAGCACGGCAAAATGGAATTTGAAATTACAGCACTTAAAGGCACCTCAAGGTGGATGGACATCCATGCTGTGCCTTTGAGAAATGCGGATGGAAAAATTATTTCTTTACTGGGTGTAACCCGCGATATTACTAACAGAAGGATCGCCCAGGAAAATGAAAAGCAACTAACCGAAAAATTGCTAAAAGGCGCAGAAATTGCGCATTTTGGATTTATCGACTGGAACCTGCTTAACAACCAAATGAGCCTGTCGCAACAGGTAAATGACATATATGGCTTAGCACAAGAATACCTGGACTCATTAACATTTTTGAACGAAATAGTTCATCCTGGTGATGTAAAGCTTGTAAATGAAAACCTGGGATTAGCGATACAAGGACTGAAGGAATATAATATTGACCATCGTGTAGTTCGTCCGGATAGTTCTGTAAGATGGGTGAATGCACGGGCTGAATTGTATAAAGACGAAACCGGGAAACCTGTACGGTTGTTTGGAACCGTTTTAGATATCACAGAGCATAAAAATGCTGAGTTACAAATTAAGACTTACAATGAGCAGCTAAGTCTTTTAACAGCTCATCTGCAAGGCATTCGTGAAGAAGAACGCACAAGAATCGGGCGTGAAATACATGATGAATTGGGGCAGCAACTTACCGCTATAAAAATGGATGTTGCCTGGATTTACAAAAATACTGTGGACAAAAAAGACGCTATAACCAGCAAACTCAAAAATATAATTGAGTTATTAAATGGCAGCAATCAATCGGTAAGGAAGATTTTGAACGAACTGAGGCCCGCAACCCTGGATAATTACGGCCTGCCGGAAGCAATGGAATGGCATATTAAGCAATTCACCGCCAGCACGAACATTCCAGTGAACATTACCCTTCCCGAACCTGATTTAAAGTTACATGAAGATCTTGCAACGGGCATTTTCAGAATATTCCAGGAATCGCTTACCAATATTATGCGTTATGCTAAGGCTAAAAAAGTTTTAATTTCACTAAATGTAATTGGTGATATCATTACTATGAATATAGAAGATGATGGCGTAGGGTTCAACATGGGCGCAGTTGAAAACAGGAAAACATTTGGGATTTTAGGAATGAGGGAGCGGGTTCGCTCCCTCAAAGGACAATTTGAAATTAACTCGGCTCGTGGAAAGGGCACAAAGATTTCGGTAAGTTTACCTTATCGCAAATAACACTTTAACAAAAATGGTTTAGTGAATGAAACGAATAATTCTGGCTGATGATCATAGTTTTGTACGGTTAGGGCTGGTCCAGATATTAAAGGATGAATACCCTTCTGTGGAAATAGAACAAGTGGCTGATGGCGAATCGTTGGTTAAAGAAGTGATGTTACACGATTGGGACCTCGTAATATCCGACCTGGACATGCCGGGCAGAAACGGCCTGGAAGCCTTACAACAAATTAAATTAATGAAACCGCGCGTGCCGGTATTGATCCTTAGCATCTATACTGAAGATCTTTATGCTGTTAGGGCCCTGAAGGCAGGAGCATCAGGTTATATGAATAAAAATGCCGCCCCGGAAGAATTGATAACCGCTGTGCAACGAATTCTTATCGGGAGAAAATACATAACCCCTGAAATTGCGGAAAAACTTTTAATACAACCTGAAATTAATAAAAACCTTCACGAAGACTTATCTAACAGGGAATTTGAAATTTTTAAAAGGCTGGCTTTAGGAAAAACAACTACTCAAATTGCAGATGAACTTTTTCTTGCTTTGACTACGGTAAGTACGCATCGGCACCGGATCCTGGAAAAACTTGGCTTGAATACTAATTCGGAACTCACCCGCTACGCTATCAACAACCATATCATATCCGATATAATGGATAATAAATAAGCAATTCCCCCAGTCTTTTGGTGGAGTAGAACTAATTCTACAAAACTAGGGCTTGTACTTCTACCCCGGTTTCCCCCTGTACGTTGTTTCTTTACTTTAACAAAATGAGAAAACGGGTATTGATAGCAGATAATTCAATTTTGATAATTCAAAGATTAAAAGACTTAGTGTTCCAGTGCTTAACATTGAACGTATCGACATTTCAACCAGTTACTCAGATGCCTCAAAAAAGATAAGAAGCGATGAACCCGGCATAGTGTTGCTTGATTTTTGCCTTCCCGGGAATGATTCGATTAGGTTGCTCCGGGAAATAAAACAGGAAAGTCCGGAAGTATCGTTAATCATGATATGAGATGTGGCGATTGACAGGTTGAAAGATCGATGCGAACCAGCGGGAGCTGATTATTTTTTTGATAAATACAATGAATTTGAAAAATATTCCCAGTCGATCCACAAGAATATTTTCGGGAGTGAACACCCGCTTTAAAACTAATACCAAAAACCTAGACCAGTTTATTACTTGCGCAAAAAAGCATTATTGTATTTTAAAACCCTTCTAAAACTGAACTGACTTTTTTGCGCTTGCCTCTGAAAGTCCTTAACACCGGCAATTTCTTTTTCCTGATAAAGAATTGCCGGGAAAGGATTTCCCTCTACTATAATTTTCAACGGCGGCCGTAGGATCCTTTAAAAATAAAAAAGGGACCCAGATGAAAATCTAGTCCCGCTTTAAAATCCAATATCCTATGAAAAACCGGGTATAATGTATTCAATTTAATTTTATCCGAAAAAGAAATATTTATACCCCAACAGGCTAAAGTGCCTGTAAATGGGAATTCCATCCAGGCGCTCCCTTGGATTTCTATGATAAGCAAAACTATTTCAGGCTATGATTAAGACTACTGTCTTCTTTAAGACATTCCATAATTTTTGCTTCAATCTTTTTTAGATCAGCATCTATAGCATTGATGAATTTTTTTATTGCTTTGTAAAGCAAGTCTGCCATCTTATTATTTATTCTGTTCAAAATTATACTGCAAAGCTGCGGCGCCTAATATTCCCGCATTCTTTAGTTCAGAAACTTCAACCTTTAAATTTTGTATTGCCTTTTGAAAGCCAAATGTTTTTATTTGCTTCCACATTGCCGATGCGAAATAAGGAAATGCTTTTCGTACAGAACCGCCCAGGATAATGACTTCTACATCCAAAGCATACAACATCATTTTGATTGCATTTCCCAAATGAGTTCCCATCTCTTCATACATTTTTAAGGCTTCTTTGTCTCCATTTGCCGCCCGTTCAAAAACAGTGTCTCCACGCAGGTTATATTTATTTTCAAAAAACTGGCCGCTTGCGTAGTATTCAACGCTGTGGTCTAAATAAGCTATCATCCCAAATTCCCCTGCGCCACCATTTTTACCTTCATACAATTTTTTATTAAGGATGATGCCCGAGCCCAGGCCCGTTCCAATGGTAAGCCCAATGATGGAATTAAAGCCTTTGCCTTTTCCAAAATAATATTCTCCTAAAGCAAAACAATTCGCATCGTTATTTACATACACCGGTATTTGGTACCGCTCTTCCATGAACTGTTGTAAAGGAATTTTTTTCCAGGAAGGAATGTACACAACATCATAAACCATTTTCTCTTCAGAATTGACGAGGCCCGGAACCCCAATTCCAATAGACGATACGGAACTGTTAATGATGCTATCAGTAAATAAAAATAAATTGCTTAAAACTTCGTCTAAGCTTCCTTGTGAGTTAACGCGGTTGGAATGGATTTGTTGTAGATTATTATCGACGACTATGCCTCCCCGAAGGTTTGTGCCGCCCATGTCAATTCCCAAAATACTTATGTTACTCATATTTGTTTAGCGAAAGCGCAGCCGCTTCCTTATCAAGGTAAACGCAAATATTTTCATGATCGGTAATTAGTGTAGCGGGTATTTTACTTGTAGCGTCTTCACCCAAAACGTCCAATACTATTTCGGCTTTTTTACTTCCGTTGGCGAGCAGCATAATCTGATGAGCCTCGCGTAAAGTGCTAATTCCTAAAGTTAATCCCCTGGCTAATTTCGTTGCTGCTGCAAAATATTTCTGTCCGGTCGCCTGGGTCATTTCATCAATATCTGCGATGTGTGAATAGGAGTCAACTGGCGTTTCCGGTTCATTCATACCGATATGCCCATTCATGCCCAGGCCCAGGATCGCTACGTCTATACCGCCCATCAGGTGTATGTAATCTTCAATACCATCGCATGCTGCCTGGAGATTTTTTGAACGTCCGTCAAAAAAAATAATCTTATCATCCGCTATTTGTAAAGGACGAAATAGTTGATTATCCAAATGATACCTGCAACTTCCTTCGTCTTTTCCGTTCATTCCTTCCCATTCATCAAGACTAATAAAATGCCAGTTTGAAATATCAATATTTTTTTCGCGTACCTGCTTTACCAACTCTTCATACATTCCCTTAGGCGTATCGCCGGAAGCAGTGCATATAAGCGGTTCCTTGATGTATTCAAGCGTAGCCAGCAAATCAGTGGCACATAATTTCGACATAATTTTATAAGTATCGCTTATTCTTATTTGCATTTGTTGCTGGTTTATTTTAGTAACAAAATAAGAATCTTAAAGTTAAACAGTCAAAATATTTTAAGACAGTTTATTAATAGTTTTAAATTTTTATTTTATGCTATGAAAACAAAAATTGTTCTACCTTAATTGTCTCTTTTATTCATTACAAATTATTACGATGCCTGGTGATTCCCTAAATGTAAATATTAATTCTGGCGGCTTAAAGAAAAACACTTTTGATGCGATAGTTATAGGCTCCGGTATAAGCGGGGGATGGGCCGCCAAAGAACTTTGTGAGCACGGCTTAAAAACGCTTGTACTCGAGCGCGGCAGAAATGTAGTTCATAATAAAGATTATCCAACTGCGACCATGAAACCCTGGGAGTTTAAGCACCGTGGCCAGATGACAGAAAAATTCATGGAAGAAAATCCATTGATAACGCAAGCTGCAGGGTTTGATGAATCGACTGCGCATTTTTTTATAAAAGATAACGATCACCCTTACGTGCAGGAAAAACCATTTGAATGGATCCGCGGTTACCAGGTAGGAGGTAAATCATTAATTTGGGGAAGGGCATGCCCGCGATGGAGCAAATATGAATTTACAAATCCTGCGAAATATGGTTATGGAATTGAATGGCCAATATCTTATGATGAAGTAGCGCCATGGTATTCGCACGCGGAAAAATTTGCAGGCATCTGCGGTAGCAACGATGGAATTGAATCAATGCCGGATGGCGAATATCTTCCTCCCTTTGACTTCAATTGTGCAGAGCTTGATATGAAGAAAAAATTGGAAGCAAAATATCATGACAGGTTTTTAATACAGGGCCGTTGGGCGCAACTTTCGCAACCAAAAGATATTCATCTTCAACAAGGACGCGGGCAATGCCAGGCAAGGGATTTATGTATGCGGGGATGCCCTTTTGGGGGCTATTTCAGCTCTAATTCTTCTACGTTGCCCTGGGCAGAGAAAACAGGTAATCTAACCATAAGGCCTTTCTCCGTTGTGCATTCAATTATTTATGATGAACAAAAACAAAAAGCAGTTGGCGTAAGAATTATAGATACCAATACAAAAGAAAGCACCGACTATTTCTCAAGGATAATATTTGTAAATGCTTCAGCTTTAAACACGAACCTTATTTTAATGAATTCAACGTCTGCCCGTTTTCCAAATGGTTTTGGAAATGACAATGGGTTGTTGGGTAAATTCGTTGGTTTTCAAAACTACCGCGGCTCCGTTAATGGGGATGTAGATGGTTACCTGGATAAATATTATTATGGAAGGCGCACTGCCGAATGTATGGTTCCCAACTTCAGGAACATCCACTCCAACGATATGGATTTTGTAGGAAGTTATATGGCTTTCTCGGCTTGTTACAGATCCAACGAAAATGCCAAAGGCCTTACTGATCAAATTGGCGGCGATTTTAAAAATGCCATGACAGAAGCGGGTCCGTGGAGAATGTATATGTATATGCAGGGAGAAACGGTGCCTAAAGAAACCAACCATGTTGCCCTTAGTAAAGATAAAAAAGATGAATGGGGCATTCCTTTGCTGGTTACCAACGTCGGCTACGATGACAATGATGAAAAGCTTTTAAAAGATTTCTTAACCCAGGCAACAGAAATGCTTGACGCATGTGGCGTAAAAAATATTAAGCAGTACGATAACCATTGGGCACCGGGCAGGGACATACATGAAATGGGTGGATGCAGGATGGGAAAAGATCCAAAAACATCTTTGCTAAATGGAAGAAATCAATTTCACAATTGTAAAAATGTATTTGTTACTGATGGAGCTTGTATGGCCAGTACAGGCAATCAAAGTCCGTCTATTTTATATATGGCATTAACGGCCCGGGCTTCCAATTATGCCGTTGAAGAAATGAAAAAGGGAAATTTATAAAAGCCATATCCTACGCTAAATTTGAATTAAGAAATTGGGTGTTGCCTGATTTAAACTTTAAAAAAAATGCGTTGGATGGTCCAGTAGCCAGCTATCAAAGCAATGGCTGCAGAAAGGGGATAAACAATTCTTTTTTTATACCACGGCTTATTTCCGAAAGGTAAAATGAGCAATAAAAAAACGAGCGTTATTACACTTACCTGTCCTATTTCAACACCTACATTAAAAGAAAAAATTGAGGTAAAAAATTTGTTCCTCGGCAGCCCGATTTCATTAAGGGCGCTGGCAAACCCCATGCCGTGCACCAGCCCAAACATAAAAACAATAGCGATACGCCAGGCTTTTAATTCACTTAATAAAATATTTTCTACAGCCACAAACATGATCGATAAGGCGATCAATGGCTCTACAATATCCGCAGGTAACTTAATAACACCTTTCATGCTAAGCGCGAGTGTAATGGTGTGTGCAACTGTAAATGCCGTCGCTTGCCAAAGAATGGTTTTAATTTTTGTATTAAGAAGGCAAAGGCTTATCACAAATAATATATGGTCAAAGCCTAAAGGGACGATATGTAATACGCCCAATTTAAAATAAAACCACACGACATCGTTCACCGGCGCTTTCTCAAGCACATAATTAATGGTGTGTCCAAAAGAAGAAAATGGTATAAGAAAAAGGAGGAACGCAAATAATTTTCTATAATTATTTTGGTTACATGGTTCCATAAAAATCAAAGAGTTTTAAGAACATTTTCGCTTTCTGCTTTCAACTCGGGATCAATGTTAGGATTATTTTTCAGTGCTTCAGTTAAGGTAGTTTTGGCTAAAGCGTTTTGATTGGTTTTAGCGTATATCAAACCAGCGTTGCACAACAAGATAGGATTTTTACAATTTGTTTTAAGAGCCACTTTTATATAAGGCAACGCTTTATCGTAATCTTTCATTTTATAATAAACCCAGGCAACGGTTTGGTTTACATCAATGTTTTCCGGCCTTCTGCCATATTCTATTAGTGCATGTTTTAAAGCATCCTCATTATCATTTTGTAAAAGATAAGCGTAGGCTAATTCGCGATCGGCATAATGCCCGATGCTTTCATCCTGTTGGCCTTTTTTCCCATCGCGGTTCATGCCGTCAATGATATTATTGAGAAGACTGTCAGATGATTTTGTATTGCCGTTTAATTTATATAACTGGGATAATTGTTCCTGGATGGCATAATCATTGAGTACTCCTGTAGCCGTTTGGTAGTAAGAGATTGCCTTTGTGTAATCTTTATTTCCCATGGCAATGTGTCCTAGTCCGGCAGTTGCGTATCCATAACCAGGGCGCTCTTCCAGCGCGATCATATAATTCATCTCGGCGCTTCTGAGATCGCCGGTATTTTCGTATAGGCGTGCCAGTTGTATGCGTGTCCATTCTGTTGGTTCATCTCCTTGTCCGCCGGCGCTTACTGCCAACTTCATGGCGTCAATAGCGCCTGGATAATCGCCATAGATCTCGCGTAGGTATGAAATACGTGAGTAGGAACGTATATCTGGTCTTATAGAAACCATGCTATCGGAATTTTTGACGGCTTCAGCATAATTGCCCATTTCTACATTTCCATCAACCAGTAATCCATAAATAAGTCCGTTGTAAGGATTCAGCTTTTGTGCTTTTTCAGCAATAGCTAACCCATCAGCAAAATGGTGCTGCGACATATACAGCAAAGACTTTAATGTGAGCGCCTGGAAATTATCAGGCTCATTATCAAGTACGTTATTAATATATTTCATTGCGGCTGCATCATAATAAATATAATTGCCCGTGATCCTTCCTTCCTGAACATACAGGCTTGCCAGCGCTATCGCTGATTTTGAATCCTTTGGATTCGCTTTCAACTGGTTCATTAATTGCTGTGCGGTAGTTTTTGTACTTTGCCATTCAACAGACAATGCGGGCGCTCCCTTTCGTTCTATCAGGGGGTAAGACGCGTTCTTTAAGCTTGTTTCCTTCATGTTATAACGTATAACCACAAACGCAGTTACAGAAAAGAAGAAAACAATCAGTATTATATAAATAAATTTCTTGTTCATAAATTTCTAAAGGAATAAGCTTTGAGAAAATAAGCCCGCAGCATTTGCTGCGGACTTATTAAAAATAAGCCGTTTTATTGTTTTACCAACGTCAACGTTTGTTTTGTGCCATTGTCTTTACTACCTGAAATAAAGTAAGAACCGTTAGCCATGCCTGCTGCACTCCATTGAGTGGTATAGGTGCCGGCTGCAACTTTTTTGTTTACTAAAACCTTCAATGGCTTGCCTGCACCATCGTATAACATAATAGTAACCAACGATGGTACTGCTACATGATAACGAAGTGTATTACTGATGCCAACTGGATTTGGTGAGTTCGCAATCTCAATTCCCGGAGCTGCAATTCCTAACTGGCTGGTTGCAGGACCCTGCATGTTCATTTGTACAGCAGTGGTAGTTGGAGGTGGCGCACAATCACAATTATGATCACCAGACCACGGCGTTTGTACGTACGGGAAGTCAGTTTTGAAAGTGGTATCGTTTGCGTTAACACCTGTATTATAGGTATAAACATCTAAAAGATCTTCTGTTACTGGAGATCCGCCTGGTACGTAATCATCATACCACAAACCAATAGCCGCCAGTACAATGCCGGACACAGACTGTAATTCAATACGGGTTACATCATCCTCAAGCCTTCTTCCGTTAGGGAAGCCATCCATATTTGGAATCCACTGGAGATCCTTATTAGTATTGAACCTTGGATCAGTCAATCCCAGCACTGCAGCCTGAACCAAACCTTCAGAACTGAAATCTTTCGATTTACGATCCGTCACAGGCACAGCCATGTTCAAGCGCAGCATATCACCGCCGTTCGGTAAAAAGTTACTGATAAAGGGTTTGCCATCTGCTAAAACATTTCCGTTTTTGCCTGTAGCAAGCTGGTAAGGTTTTAGGTTAGGAACGCCGGTGTGGAATATAGGCCAAAGATCAACCGAGCGGGGAGAATTAGGAGCAGGTAAAAGCAGGCTTCCAAAATTGGCCTCGCTCAATGCAGTGCCGTTTAACGCTGCATTGCCTTTCAATCCATATAAACCATTTTGGCCATCACCAAAGCCAAACATACCTAATGAATTTTTTTGAACCCTTAAATTATGAAATGCTGGAACGGCTCCGCCAAATTGGGCGTCATCCATGTACAACGCTAACTCAGGATTGTAAAAGAATTTTCCAAAGGTGCTTAGTTTGGAAAGATCCTGGTAAGGAGTTAAGCTATTCCAGTAATCCTTGTATCCGATCGGAATAACTGCTTCATTCGTTAAAGGCATACCCAATCTTGAAACCTGAACCCATGGACCATGATTTGATTCTGTGCCATCGCCATTAAGGGTCCTGATTTTCTGCCTGCTTGCATTTGCCCACACGCCAATAACGTATTCAGGATCTAAAATATTTTTAGCCTGGTCAACAGACTTGCGGTCTTTTTGTAAAGTTGAAATGTCAATTTCAAGCGCGATTGTTGAAACATTTTTACATTTCAAAGCATCTTCCGGACGGCTTGGGCCTTGTCTTGGCGCATTACCCAAATCAAAAATACCTCCGAGGTCAACAAAGAAAGGATCATCTGCTGTTCCTGCAAAAACTCTTTCATTAGTAGAAGTTCTTACAGTAGCGTTTTTCATAAGCTGATCGTAAGAAGGTGCATTTAAGCCAACAGGAGAACTGATAGAACGTGGCCCGATGTTGTAAGGGGGAACAATACCTTTTTCCAGTATTGTTTGAAAACTTTTTCCGCCATTCATACTTCTTTCTAAAGTGTAGGTGGTTTTTAAATTCTCTTTTCCAAGGCGAATGTTGAAAAAGGTGGTGGGATCCTGGTTTTCTTTATGAAAAGTAAACCGGTAAATAATATCATCACCCGCGGTGCCGATATTATTGTCGATATGAATTTCATAACGAATGTTTTCCCCAAAGGAATAATAGTTAGGACCGCCGTTCGGAAGTTGCCCCGGGATGTAATTGGCAATGATGGTAATGT
The DNA here is from genome assembly GCA_038245055.1 of Chitinophagales bacterium. Classification (GTDB taxonomy): domain Bacteria; phylum Bacteroidota; class Bacteroidia; order Chitinophagales; family Chitinophagaceae; genus Ginsengibacter. Next base: position 36,932 of record JBBRSV010000030.1, read on the forward strand.
CATCAGGATCCGAAGGGCTTCGGAAAGCGTAAAGGTCAGTGTTGTCTGCCAGGGGGTCATTGGCAATCATGGGTGCCTCCCGGTGGCTTGATGACATTAGTACAACTGACGAAATTGCGATGGCACCAACGGCGATGGCAACTTTCAGCTTACTAATAGTAAAGCTTTTTTTCATTTTTTAAAGTTTAAATGTTTAGAAATCATGTGTCTGATTACTCATAGATTAAGGATTTGATTTCGCGCTTTGGACAGAAGAATAGTGTACGAATTACCAGTCACGTAAATACGTTACGCTCATGGACATGATTGTCAATGGATAGTGGATCTGTTAAACTTTAAGGGGGAAAGAGTTAAAAAGACTTACGATAGAACGGTTAGCGTAGTTTTAACAAAAAATAATAATTTTTATTTTGTATTTGTATATCAATAATGATGCCATAAACATACAATTTAAAATATCTCCAAAGTTCTTTTTATAAAGAATAATTTATGGCTATCCATTACTCTTATTCTCGACCTACTTATATAAAATTGTTATTGAATAAAAGTGCGTCGTAAAGAATTTACAGATCTTAATTCCTTAATGCATTCGGAAATAATCAATTCTTAACAGGGGAGACACTGGCCGATGTAACTTATTGCTCCCTAATCTCTATTTATACTCTGCGCCGGATATTTGTGTAATAAATTTAATTCGTGGAAAATCGTGTAATTCGTGGCAGAAAGCATTTGAGCTTTAGCTCAAATTAAAATCATTATCATTTCCATCCGGAGGCCAGTATAATTAAATGTGGATGATAATCAAACGCAATTTTTTTCTGGTATTTTTTATTCGTAGGACAAAATCCTAAACCAATAATTTCCTGGGAGTTTGGAGCAAAAAAAAGGGCCCGGATAAAAATCCAGCCCCGCTATAATCCAATGTTCTATGAAAAACCGACTTTAATTCTATGATTTTAGAATTGTAATTTTTTTATTATGCTGATGAGGTTTATTTATTGAATGACTCTTTTCTATAATTCCAAATGAGTGCCAAATTTTTATACGTTTATTTAGCGGGCATCTGGGGAATAAATATCTCATCTTGAATGTTTTATTGTGGAATTTTTCTGAAATAAAAAAGGTGGCACTTCGCAGTACCACCTTTACATAGGAAATAAAATATTATTTTCCTTCCTTAATCAACTTAAGAATAACGATATCCTTTCCCTGTATTATTTGTGCAAAATACACACCAGGGTGATAGCTGTTACCTAATTGTAAGTTGCTGTTTGCGGGAACATCATTTCTCATTTCCACTGTTCTGCCTGCAATATCAACAACTGTGATGGTCACCTTCTCATTGCTTCCGCTCTTCAGGCCAAGCGTAAAGTAATTAGAGCTTGGATTCGGTAATACCCTCACTGCAAGTTTTAAAACCTCCGGTGCAGAAATAACAGGGGTTAACAGGTTGGCAGCGGATATTGTGTTACATGAACCCAATTTATCACCTTGTGCTAAATGTGCGTTTACGGCAGATTGATCAACACAAATTTGGGTGGTCGGATTCTTTGTGCTTCCAGTATAATGGCACATTGCTACTTTGACATTACCACTATTTCCGGCAAAGCATCGTGCATCTTCTGCTATGATGTGTTGTGTACATGTCGTAATACATCCGTTAGCATCAGTGATAGTTGCTGTGATATCTGCATCTTTGAGTAGGCTAACGGTTATAGAATACGTACCAGATACTCCTGTTGCAGTTGAGACTGGAGTTGAGCCACAAATGGCAGTGGTGCTGCCACCAGTAGCTGTCCAGGTTTCGTTTCCTGTACTATTGACCTGGTTGCACAATAAAGTACGATTCATTGTTACAGAAACCGTATAGGGTCCAGCCCCTCCGGAAGGAGCTATGTTGATGGTTGATTTATCATATCCCGGAACGCCGTAATAGATATGCGGATTGGTGTTTGTGCAAGAGACAGATAATGTGCTGGTAACTGTAACGTTAAAGGAGCATACGGAAGTGTTGCCGTGAATATCCGTTGCCACTGCACTTACGATTGTGGTCCCCAAATTAAATACCGAGTTATTTAGCGTGGAGTACGCTCCTGCACCAGACGTGGTTGCGCCGCTAAACGTGTATTTTATAGAAGCGATTCCGCAATTGTCGGTAGCTGTCGCATCCCAGCCGGAACTTATTTGTTTATAAGAGCAAGAGGAATTATTAGGATTAACTGATTTGTTGCCTGTACAGGTGATCGTTGGCTTCTCATTATCGGTTACAATCACACTTTGTGTGGCGGTATTGGTATTGCCATGAATGTCTGTTACCGTCCATGTTACTGTTGTTGTTCCAACAGGATAGGTTGTTGACGGATGATCATTGGTCACGCTCTGTACACCGCAGTTGTCACCTGTTACCGGTGTA